>NZ_JBKEAY010000155.1:0-7909 GCF_047972865.1 Microbacterium sp. | reverse complement strand
GGTGATGATCTCGCCCACCGGCGTGCAGGCGATCCGCCCCGAAGGCGAGGTCGCCGTCGCGAAGGCGGCCGCGAGCCGCGGCACCATCATGGGCCTGTCGTCGTTCGCGTCGAAATCGATCGAAGAGGTCGCCGCCGCCAACGAGAACACCTTCTTCCAGATGTACTGGACGGGAACACGGGACCAGTTGCTGCAGCGAATGGAGCGGGCGCGGGCTGCCGGAGCCAAAGCCCTCATCACCACCACCGACTGGTCGTTCTCGATCGGCCGGGACTGGGGGAGCCCCGCGATCCCGGAACGCATGAACCTCGCCGCCGTGTACAAGATGGCCCCCGAGGGCATGCTCCGGCCCCGGTGGACGCTCGAGTGGCTCAGGTCAGGACTCCCGGATCTGACCGCGCCCAACCTCGCGCCGCCCTCCGGGCCGGCACCGACGTTCTTCCAGGCCTACGGAGAGTGGTCGCAGACCCCGCCGCCCAGCTGGGAAGACCTTGCGTGGCTGCGGGAACAGTGGGGCGGACCGTTCATGGTGAAGGGCATCACCCGCGTCGACGACGCCCGCAGGGCGGTGGACATCGGGGCGGACTCGCTGTCGGTGTCCAACCACGGCGGGAACAACCTCGACACCACCCCGGCATCCATCCGCTGTCTCGGTCCGATCGCCGACGCCGTCGGCGGCCAGATCGACGTACTGATGGACGGCGGTATCCGCCGAGGCGGCGACGTCGCCAAAGCGCTGGCACTGGGGGCGCGCGCCGTCATGATCGGGCGTGCCTACCTGTGGGGCCTCGGCGCGAACGGGCAGACCGGTGTCGAGAACGTGCTGGATCTGCTCCGCATGGGCCTCGACTCGGCGCTGCTCGGCCTCGGCCACACCTCGACCGCCGACCTCAGTCGCGCCGACCTGCACATTCCCGACGGTTTCGAGCGGACGCTGGGCGCCACCGGGCGTACGGCACGCAAGACCCCGGCCGAACGCGCGGCGTCCCGCACCGGTACCGCCGGGAAGAGCTCCACGACGAGTAAGACCACGGCGACGACATGATCGCCGCCTCCGGCCGGCGGCCGGCCCCGCCGGTCTTCCCGGCACCCCCCACACCGGCCCAGCGCGGCACCGCGTTCGCCGGCCGCGTGCCACTGGCCTGGACCAGCGGCGTCGCCTTCCGCGCCGGCGGCACGGTGACGATCGGCGGTTCGCCGTGGACGGTGACGCTACTCCCGGCGCACGTCCGCCCGTTCGCGCGCAGACTGTTCGCCGCCGACCGCACCGGTCTCCTCCCGGAGACAGACCAGGATCGGACTGCCGCGGTGTTCCTGCTCGACCTCGGCATCGCCGACCCACTGCCGCCGAGCGACATCCCGGCACCGGCCACCGACATCGAGGTCGTCGTGCCGATGTACGGCGACCCCGCACCGCTGGAGAGATGTCTCGCCTCGCTCGCCGACGAGGGGCTGCCCGTCATCGTGGTCGACGACGCCACGCCGCCTCCACACGCGAAACGGATCCGCGCCCTGGCGCAACGCTTCGGCGCCCGCCTCATCGTCCACGACGTCAACGGCGGACCGGGCGCTGCCCGCAACACCGGCTACGCGGCGACCACCGCGGAGTTCGTGGCCTTCGTGGACTCGGACGTGATCGCCTCGCCCGGGTGGGCATCGCGGCTGCGGGTCCTGTTCGAAGACCCCCTGGTCGGCGCCGTCGGCCCGCGCGTACGGCCCGCTGTGCAGGGCACGTCACACATCGATCTGTACGAGCAGACGCGGTCGGAGCTCGACATGGGACCGGACCCGAGCCGTGTCGTCTACGGCGTTCCCGTCGGCTGGCTCCCGAGCGCATCGTGCATCGTCCGACGCGCCGCCGTGACCGAACCCCCCTTCGACGCCACCATGCGTATCGGCGAGGACGTCGACCTGTTCTGGCGCATGCACGAAGCCGGCTGGACGGTCCGCTACGCGACCGACGTCGTCAACCATCACCGGGTGCGCGCCACGCTCCGCGAGTTCTCGGGACGGCGATTCGGGTACGGCACGTCCGCCGCGCCGCTGGAGGCGCGGCACCCCGGGAGGCTGATCCCGGCGCGGCCGTCGCTGTCGGGCCTGGCGGTGATGTGGACGCTGTCGAGCAGGCACCCCTGGGTCAGAGCCCTCGCTGTCGCGGTCGCCGTGTACGAGTTCTTCCGCCAGCGCCGTGAGCTCGGGCCGGACATGCCGCTCTCGATCGCGGTGGGGCTGACGGCGCGGTCGCTGTGGTCGGACGCGTTCTGGGTCGGGCACCTGTTGCGCCGCGACTGGTGGCCGGTCGGGTGGACCACGCTCGCCCTGGCCCCGTTTTCCCGCCGCGCGCGCATCCTCGCCGCGGCGATGGCGTGGGAACCGGTGCGTGACCACCTCCTCCGACCCACCCGTCTCGGCCCCATTCGGAGCCTCGCGCTGCGACTGCTCGACGATGCCTCCTACGGCACCGGGGTGATCGTCGGCGCCGTCCGCGATCGCGTACCAAACGTCGTGACCCCACGCGTGCGCATTCCGCTCTGGCCGAGAAAGAACCATCCGTCACGGGAGAGTTGAGAAACAGATGACCAAGACGACCAGGCGTCGCGCGCTGTGCGCGGCGGTGTGGGTCGCGGTGCTCGCGGGCGCCGGGATGACCGCATGCTCGAACGTTCCGGACGACTCCGCCTCCGACGGGGCCGGTGAGAGGAACACGGCACCCATCAAGATCGGGGCCGTGAGTTCGCTCACCGGCCCCGCGCCGTTCCCCGACGTGCCGGCCGCGGCGCAAGCGGTGTTCGACCGCGTCAACGCCGACGGAGGGATTCAGGGACGCCAGATCGAATACCTGTCGGAGGACGACGGCGCGAACCCCGCACAGGCCAACCGGGTCGCGACACGCTTGATCGACGAGCAGGGCGTGGTCGCGATGGCGGGTGCCGCAAGTCTCGTCGAGTGCAGCGCGAACGCGGCGCTGTACCAGCAGCGCGGCGTCGTCGAGGTCTCGGGGACCGGAGTCGAACCGACCTGCTTCACCTCCGCGAACATCGCACCCGTGAACAACGGCACGGTCAGCGGGTACGCGAGCCTCCTCTATTTCGCCTCGGAAACCCTCGGCAACGACCGGGTGTGCCCGGTCATCCTCAACAGCGCCGGACTGACCGAACCGTATCTGGCCCTCATCGACCGGTGGGAGGCCGACACCGGCCACACCGCACCGCACGTCGATACCTCGGTGAACCTGGGGGACGACCCGACGGCGGCGATCCTCGCGACGAGGGATGCCGGGTGCGACGCCGTCGTCTTCAACTCGAACGAACCCGTTGCGGTCGCCTTCATGCAGACGGTCAAACGCCAGGGCCTGCTCGAGTCGGCCGACTGGCTCACCCTCACCTCGGCGTACACGCAGACGGCCTACGACGCCCTCCAGGCACAGGACACCTTGGGCCTGTACGCCAACTCGGAGTTCCTGCCGTTCACGAGTGACGACCCGGCGCTCGACGGATGGCGCACGGCCCTCACCGATGCGGGCGCAGACCTCACATCGCTGTCCGAGGGCGGGTACGTCGCCGCGGAGATCCTCGTCGAGGTGCTGCACAGCATCGACGGCGAGATCACCCGCGACTCGGTGACCGCCGCCTTCCGGTCCCTCGACGAGATCGACAACCGGCTGATGGGCATGCCCTTCACCTTCGGGGACCGCACCGAGCACAACCCGAACCGCGCCAGCATGATGGTGCAAGCCGGCCGGGACGGGTGGGAGACGGTCAGCGACTGGGTCGAGGTCCCGGCCGCCGCCACGAACGGCTGACACGGGTCCTCGGGATCGTGCCTCGTGCTTGACGGCGTGGTGATCGGTGTCGTGACCGGCTCGGCATACGGCATCCTCGCAGTGTGCCTGGTGCTCGTGTATCGGATGGTCGGGGTGCTCAACCTTGCGCAGGCCGCGATCGGGGGGGTCGGGGCATATGCCTGTTACGGAATTTACGGCCAGGGCCTTCCGCTGGTGATCGGCGCCGTGGTCGGGGTGTGCGTGTCCGCCGCGGTCGCTGGCGGTGCGGGGTGGGTCATCGCCCGCTTCTTCGGGGCGGCGTCACCGTTGACGCGGACCGTGGCCACCGCCATCATCCTGCTCGTGCTCTTGGCCGTGGGGTACCGGCTGTTCGGCGACTCCCCCCGGCTCATGCCGACGATCGTCCCCGACCTCACGTTCCCGGTCGCGGGAGTGCGCGTATCGTTGTCGACCCTGATCGCCCTCGCCGTCATGCTCACGATCGCTGCGGCGCTGACCTGGGTGCTGCGCCACACTCTGCTCGGCATCCAGTTGCGCGCTCTGGCCACCGACCCGCTCACCGCAATGGCGCTGGGAGTGCGCACACATCGGCTCGCCCTCGGGGTCTGGCTCGTCTCGGGCGGCCTGGCGGCCATCGCCCTGCTGCTGATCGCCCCCACCTACAACCCCACGTTCGCCTCGATGTCGCTGCTGGTGGTGCCGGCGCTCGCGGCAGCGCTCGTGGCCGGGTTCTCCAGCGGTTGGGTGGCCGCCGGCGCGGGACTCGTCCTCGGCGTCCTGGAAGGAGTCGGGGCGCGCATCCCCGCGGTCGCCGAGTATCGAGGGCTGGTGCCCTTCCTGGTCGTTGTCGTCGGGCTCATCTGGTTGCGGCGCCGGGAGGTGTGGGATGCCGCCGGCTGATCCCGCCCGAGCGGAGAGCCGCAACGACACGAACCGGAGCGGTCCGGTTCGGGGGCGACCGACCGTCCTGACGCGAATGCTGCTGGACGCGTTCGGCATCGTCGTGCTCGCGGCGGCGGTCGCAGTCCTCGCCTTCACGCTGCCGGTGTACTGGGTGTCGCTGGTATCCGCCACCGCGATCTCGACCCTGCTGGCAAGGTCGGTCGGCGTGGTGAGCGGTGTCGGTCTCATCACACTGTGCCAGATGTCGTTCGCGGCGATCGGGGGGTGGGCGGTGTCGCAGGCGGCGCTGACGTGGCCCGGCATCCCGTTTCTCGCCGTGGTCATCGGGGGCGGCCTGCTCTCGGGCCTGGTCGGGCTGGCGGTGGGCCTTGCCACCGTGCGCGTGCGCGGCGTCGAGTTCGCGGTGGTCTCGCTGGGGCTCGCCGCGGGCCTGGACCTCGTCCTGCGACAGGGGTCGTTCCCCGGGGTCGGGTCCGGGACGCCGGTCCTGCCCGAGGCGCCGTTCACCGACCCGCGCTGGTTCAGCATGGCGTGCTGGGCCGTCGTGATCGTCGCTCAGTGCCTGGTGTGGGCGGCGGGACGCGCCCGCACGGGGCGCAGTTGGCCTGCCGTGCGCTTCGGCGAACGCGCCGCCGCAGCACTGGGGGTGCGGGTGGGCTGGTCGAAAGCCACGGCGCTCGCGACCGGGGCGCTGTTGGCGGGACTGGGCGGCGGGCTGCTGGCCGGCCAGTACGGTCTGCTCACCGCCGATGTCTTCGGGCCGCTCGTGTCGCTGTCCTACCTCGCGACGGCCGTCCTGTGCGGTGCTGGGCTGTTCGGCGGAGCGGTGCTCGCCGGCATCCTCGTCGTCTTCCTGCCGGAGTTGCTGGAGCGAGTCGGACTGCCCCTGGACCTGGCGAACCTCCTGCTCGCGCTCGGGGCCTTCGACGTGCTCCGCCGCGGCGACGGCGGTCTCGCCGAGCACCTCCGCGACGTCATGAGCCGTCGCCGCTTCCGCAACGCGCGGGTGGATGCCGACCTGACCGCCGCAGCGGCTCGGCTGCCGACGGGCGAAGTCTCCGCGGGTCGACCCCGGGCGGGCACGGCACACGGCGTCGCAGCTGCTCCCGCCCCGCCTCTGACCATCGAGCACCTGAGCGCATCGTTCGGCGGCGTCCGCGCGCTCGTCGAGGTCTCGATCACGATCGAGGGCGGCAACGTGCACGCCGTGATCGGACCCAACGGTGCGGGCAAGACGACCCTGGTGGAGGCGGTGACCGGGTATCTCGCCGAGGCCCATGGCGAGGTGCGCATCGGGACGCACCGGTTCGCCGCAGCGGGACGCGGGCCGGGGTCGGTGCGCCGACGCGTGGCGGCGGGTTTACGGCGGACGTTTCAGCAGTGCGCGGTCGTGGAGACGATGCGCGTGGGCGACTATCTGCGTCTTGCGGCCCAGCCGGCCGGGGACCGCTGGGCTCTGGCGCACCGCGCGACGCACACGCGTGGCCGGCAGGCGAGTCGTCGACAGGCGGCGGCGCGCCGCGAGTCCGTGCGGCGCTATTTCGCGCTGCCCGCCGACGACGTCCCGATCCACTTCCTCGATTACGCGTCGAAGCGTGCCCTCGAGATCGCCGCGACCCTGGTCTCCGAACCGAAACTGATCCTGCTGGACGAACCGACGGCGGGGGTGGAAGACGTCGACCGCGCGGCACTCGCGGCCCTCATCGCCGGCATCCCGTCGCACTTCGGCTGTGCCGTGCTGCTCATCGAGCACCACATGGACTTCGTCTCCCGTGCAGCCCGCACCGCGACCTACCTCGAACTGGGCCGCGCGGTCCTCACCGCGCCGGTCGCCGGAGTGCTGGCCGACCGGCGCGTGCGCGTCGGCTACCTCGGCGATGCCTCCCCTCCCCGCCCCCACAGCCGCTGAGTACCCCCTGGCGCCGCGCCCTCGGCGCCCCGCTGACCCCCGCGCCCGCGGGAGGAGAAACGCACTCGAAGGACCGATTCACGGCATTCACCCTCCCTACCGCAGATCCCCTCCCGAATGCGCGGCGGCGGCTGGCGGGGGTGGCCGGTGCCCACGGTCGGGCACCGGCCACCTCACGCCGCCACGCGCTACCGGCCGGTGAACATCGCGCTGACGGCGGGTGCGACGTCACGGTGTCCATGGATGACGCGGCACGTGCCGCGGCCCTTTGCCGCCAGTTCGCGACCGAGTTCGACGTCCTTCTCGCCGGTGGCATCCAGCAGCACGTCCAGCCGCGGCAGGCGCGCGGCGAACGGCCGGGGGTCCGGTCCGGCGTTGTGCACGCAGTCCGACAGCAACACCGCCCGGGCGTCCCGGGCCGGAACTCGCGCGAGTTGCTTCAGGGCGATCTCCAACGGGAAGGCGATGTTCGTCAGCCCGCGCGCCGGGATGCGCAGAATCGTGTCGAGCAGTTCCATCGGGCGCACCTCGTGGCCGAGGTTGAGCAGCACCGCGGCATCGGACCAGAACGCGACCACGCCGAGCGCCTCGTGCGAGAGTTCCGCCGACAACGCTCCGACGGCCGCCGCGGCGGTCTTGATCCGTTCGCCGCGCATCGACCCCGACACGTCCACGAGCAGCACGACCGACCGTGTGGTGCGCATACGCTCGCGCACCAGGATGTCCTCATCGTCGGGGACCGGGCGCTCGGCGAGCACCTCGATGGTCTTGTCGAGGTCGATCTCGTCGGATGCACCACGGTAGGGAACTGTCAGCAGTTGTCCGATGCCGCGGCGCGCGGTCACGTCGGTGCGGGGCCGACGCACCGCCAGCCGCGACGCGATCCGCCGCGCCAGTGCCCGTACCTGCGGATCGACCTGGGCCTGCTCCTCGGGCACGTCGACGAGGTTCGCCGGCTCGTCGGTCTGCCCGGGCGCGGTCTGCCCGGGAGGGGCGTTCTTGGGCGCCCGCCGCGAACCACCCCCCAGCACCGTCGTACCGCCTCGCCCGGACGCGTCGAACAGCGTCGGCGGTTCGTCGAGCGTCTTCGGGGTGCGCCGCAGCGGCGTCCCCGGCGTATCCGAGCGACGGCGCCGTCCGCTGCGGATCGGCGAGTCGACGGCAACGTCTCTTCAACCGGGCGCGGCGCGATGCGGTTCGAGGATGAACCGGTCCTCCCAGATCTCGCGCAGCACGCGTTCCGGGGTCGTCTCGGCGGCCTCGTCGAGGTGGATGCGCCCCGACAGCGCGACGATCATGGCGTCGTAGACGAG
>NZ_JBKEAY010000141.1:0-3731 GCF_047972865.1 Microbacterium sp. | reverse complement strand
TCACCGTTTCGCTCACCAGGTCTCCCTTCTCAGGCGTTGAGCCCGCGGGCCGTGACGGGCCACGCATCAACCACGGTGCCATCAGCGACCACGAAGAGTTCGTCGACGAGGTTGATTGCGTTGCATGCGTGATTCGGCACGACCCGCACAACCGTGCCGAGCCCGGGCAACGGGCCCCCACGCATGTCGACCACGGCGTGATGCTCCGACAGCGACAGGATCCGCGCCTGAGGTTCGTCCAGCAGCCGTCCTGAACCGGACGCCCATAGGGGTCGGTCCGCCCCTAGAACCTTGGAACCGGCGTCGAGGATGAGGCGACCACCGGCGTGACTCACGACAGTCGCGTGGCAGGAGAGCGCGATCTGTTCGGTCGAGCAGGCACCCAACTCCCACTGCTGCGCGTCGTTCACCACATAGACGCCAGGGCGCACCTCGCTGAGTCCGACCCCGGTCGCCGCGAGGCTGGGGCTTGAGCCACCGCTGACCACGTGCGGCTCCACTCCGGCGTCACGCAGGGATGTTGCTGCCCGGAGCAGTGCGTCCGCCTCGGAGTGCGCAGCCTCCTCTCGACCACCCGGTGCGTAGCTGTGTCCAGGGAAGGCAAATACGCCAACCACGGGCAGCCCGACCGCCACGGCCGCCGCCGCTAGCTCGCCCGCCTCCCGCGGGTCGACTCCGGTCCGGTGGTGGCCCGAGTCGACCTCGACGAGCGCACTGACACCGCTGCCGACCAGCCGTCGTGCCCCTTCTGCCGAATCGATGCCAACTGTCACCACCGCCCATTCGCTCACCCGTCTCAGGCGCGCGTGGCGTTCCTCGTCGATCCACAGCGGGTAGGCAATAAAGAGGTCATCGAACCCGGCTTGGGCGAAGACCTCGGCCTCCCCGATCGTGGCGACCGTCATGCCAGATCCGCCCGCATCGCGTTGCCGCAGAGCGATCTCGGGGCATTTGTGGGTCTTCACGTGGGGACGTAGCGCGATCCCGCGATCAGCGGACCAAGCCGCTGTCCGCTCGATGTTGGCGTCGAGGACTTCAAGATCCACGGCGAGGAAGGGGGTGGCCGGCACAATCACTTCCCGCGCTTCTGCCTCGGACGCACCTCGATGATGACCGGCGTGCCGGCGAACCCGAACTCCTCCCGCAACCGTCTCTCGACAAACCGGACGTAGGGAGGATCCATCCGCCCGCTCGTGAACAGGGCGAATGTCGGCGGGCAGTTCTGCGCCTGGGTTCCGAAGAGAATCCGTGGCTGCTTGCCGCTCCGCACTGGATGCGGATGGGAGGCTGCGACACGTCCGAGAAAGGCATTGAGCTGTCCCGTTGTCACGCGAGTCTCCCAGCCCGCCAAGGCGGCATCGACAGCCGTCTTGAGCTTGTCGACGTTGCGTCCCGTCAGTGCCGAAATGTTCACCCGCGGTGCCCAACCAAACGCTTGCACATCACGCTCGATCTCGCGTGTCAGATAACGACGACGTTCATCGTCGGTCAGGTCCCATTTGTTGTAGGCGATGACGAGCGCCTTGCCCGCCTCTTCCACCATGGTGAGCAGCTTCAGGTCTTGATCGGCGATCGTTTCTGAGGCGTCAATCACCACCACACACACCTCGGCGCGCTCCGCGGCCTGTTGGGTCCGCAGTGACGCGTAGTACTCATGTCCCGATGCCTCTTTGACACGACGGCGCAGGCCTGCCGTGTCGATAAACCGATCGGTCTCACCCCCCAGGGTGACGAGCTCGTCCACCGGGTCGACAGTCGTCCCGGCCACGTTGTCCACCACGGACCGGTCCTGTCTGGTGAGTTTGTTGAGCAGGCTCGACTTTCCGACATTCGGCTTGCCCACGATGGCGACTCGCCGGGGGCCGCCCGGCTCTGGGTCCTCCTCCCGTGGCGCTTCGGGTAGCGCGGCCAACACCGCGTCCAACAAGTCGCCTGAACCGCGCCCGTGCAGCGCGGACACGGGATGCGGCTCCCCGAGCCCGAGGTTCCACATCCCAGCCGCCTCGGCTTCCAACCGCTGGTCGTCGACCTTGTTCGCCGCGAGGACGACAGGCTTGGCCGACCTGCGCAGCACCCGGACTACGGCCTCATCCTCATCGGTGATGCCCACGGTCGCGTCCACGACGAGCAGGACGGCGTCCGCCGTCGCAATGGCCAGTTCGGCTTGTTCGGCGATCCGCGCTGCCATGCCGCGCGCGTCCGAGGCCCAGCCGCCGGTGTCCACGATGATGAACTCCCGACCATTCCAGCTCGCGTCGTAACTCACCCGGTCGCGGGTGACTCCGGGCAGGTCCTGGACGACAGCCTCGCGGCGGCCAAGGATTCGGTTAACCATCTGCGACTTGCCGACATTGGGCCGGCCCACGACGGCGAGGACGGGCCTCGTACTCATGCGCGCACCTCATCGACCAGAGCGAGCACGACGTCGACGACGTGGGTGAAGCTCAACTCGGACGTATCAAGGTGGTGAACTCCGTCGGCCGCCTGCGTGAAGTTCACCAACAGTGAGTCGTCTGCGTCGCGGCGCAGCACTTGGTCGCGCAGATCCGCTTCGCTCACCTGCCCGGCCAGCTCGCTCCCGCGGCGCGCGAGGCGCTCGACCTCCGACGCGGTGAGCAGAATCCGGACGTCGGCGTCCGGGTAGACCACCGTCGTTACGTCGCGGCCCTCGGCAACGACACCACGCGGATCGGAGTCCATCAGCGCCCGCTGGCGTCTCACAAGATCGGCCCGACACTCCGGGATGGTCGCCACTGCCGAAACGTTCGCGGAGGTGCGCGGCTCGCGTATTTCCGCGGTGACCTCGCGGCCGTTGACCCGGACCCAGTGCGCGTCCGGATCGAGTGAGATCTCGATGTCGGCGCCCGTGGTTGCCGCGATCACGGCCGCAGTGTCGGCTGGATCGACACCCGAGTCGAGGAACGCAACCGTGACCGCCCGGTACATGGCGCCGGTGTCGAGATAGCCCAACGACAGGCGGCGAGCGACTTCTCGGGCAGTAGACGATTTCCCGGACCCACTCGGGCCGTCGATAGCGATGACGAGACGCGTTTGTGACACCGCAGCAGTCTACTGACTGCGGCTCGCTGCCCGCGCACGCTCCAGCTAGGGGCGAACCGTCCAGCCAGCCTCCATCATCGCGGTGGCCAGCTTCGCGGAGGCGCTTGGCTCGACATGCACGGCCAGCCAGCCCACCCGTCGCTCCAGATCGTGGTCGATCGTGACGTCCTCGACATTGACACCGGCATCGTCAATGTCGGCGAATAGTCGCGCCAACGCACCCGGCTCGTCCGGGATCTCGATGACAACGTGCATCCAGGCGCTCGAGGGTGAGCCGTGCTTTCCGGGCAGTGACCTCACCCCTTGCCGCCCCCGATCCAGAAAAGCTCGCACGGCCTCTGGGTCGTCCAGCACGTCGATGAGTTCCCCGAGCCGGGTGTGGAGACCCTCCAACTCGACGCGTAGGGCCTGCCAATTCGCCGCAATGATCTGCTGCCACAGCCGCGGATCCGAACCAGCAATGCGGGTCACGTCGCGCACCCCCTGGCCCGCGAGGCGGAGGTGCTCCGGCGGCAGGTCGACGAGCCCCCCCGCGACCAGCGCGCTCATCAGTTGCGGCACGTGGGAGACCTGGCAGACCGCCTCGTCGTGGTGGGCCGCCGACATGGTGACCAGCCGCGCACCACACACTTCCGCGACCCGTCGCACGACCAACACTGCCTGCGACGAGG
>NZ_JBKEAY010000086.1:0-29702 GCF_047972865.1 Microbacterium sp. | reverse complement strand
TCGAAGAACACGTTCGGGCTCTTGCCCCCGAGCTCGAGGGTTACCGGGATGAGGTTCTGCGACGCGTACTGCATGATGAGGCGGCCGGTGGTGGTTTCGCCGGTGAACGCGATCTTGCGGATGCGTTTGTGCGAGGCCAGCGGGGCTCCCGCCTCAATGCCGAACCCGTTGACGATGTTGACGACGCCGGCCGGGAGCAGATCGCCGATGAGGTCGAACAGGAACAGGATGGATGCCGGGGTCTGTTCGGCAGGTTTCAGGACGACGCAGTTGCCGGCGGCGAGGGCGGGCGCGAGCTTCCAGGTGGCCATCAGCAGCGGGAAGTTCCACGGGATGATCTGCCCGACCACGCCGAGCGGCTCGTGGAAGTGGTAGGCGACGGTGTCGTCGTCGAGCTGGCTGAGCGATCCTTCCTGTGCCCGCAGGACGCCCGCGAAGTAGCGGAAGTGGTCGATCATGAGCGGGATGTCGGCGCCCAGGGTCTCGCGGATCGGTTTGCCGTTCTCCCAGGTCTCGGCGACGGCGATCTGCTCCAGATTCGCTTCGATGCGGTCGGCGATCTTGTTCAGGATGACGGCGCGCTCGGCGGGTGTGGTCTTCTTCCACGAGGCGAACGCCGCCCATGCGGTCTCGACGGCCCGGTCGATGTCTTCTGCGGTGCCGCGGCCAACCTCGCAGAACGGTTTGCCGGTGACGGGGGTGACGTTTTCGAAGTACTGCCCTTTGACCGGTTCGACGAACTCGCCGCCGATGTAGTGGCCGTAGCGCGAGCGGTACTGGGCGAGCGCGCCGCGCTGACCGGGTGCGGCGTAGACGCTCGAGACGCCCTCTTCGACGATGGTCATGTTGTCTCCTTCGACGGTCCGTGGCTCCCGGCATCGGCGGCCGGAACGTGTGGTTGAGGCTACGCAATGTCACGTTGCATTCCGTTGCGAGGGTGGGCTGGGGTGGGTGCGCGGGTGTCCGGGTACGTGGTGGGGTTGGTCGATCCCGTCGATGGTGGCGATGCCAGTGCTGCCTGTAGCGCGGTCAACCACCGTGGCGGCGCGGATGTCGGAGGCGTGCGCTTTCATGGAGGCGGACGGACAGGGGGCGCAATGGTGGCATCGGCGATGGAATGGCTGTGGAACAGACTCCGACGCAGACGAACGAGCCCACCCCAGACAGAGCACCACCTCGCCCAGTTGATCGTGACAGAGCGCCAACGGTATGGCGTCGAGATCGCCAAGTCGCTGAGCCTGGGAGCGCTGGCGAGTGCGCTCGTGTGTGGGATGTTGCTCTACGCATCCTGGGCTTCACGCCTGGCTGACGGGCCCACGGTCGCCCTGCGGCCCCTGGCCGGGAGCTACATCGCGGCCGGCTTCGCCGGGCTGGCGGCCATCGCCATCGCGCTCCAGGTGGCGGTACGTTCCAGCCCGGTGCCCGGCGCCGCGGGCGCCGCGACGGCCACGGCGTCGTTCGAGAACGCGGAGTTCTTCGCGCGTCGCGCCTTCCTCGCGAGCGCCGCACAGGTGACGGTGTTGGCCTCGTTCACTCTGGCACTGCTCATGCTGCCGCGCGCGTTCTCCCTCGGACCGGACACCATCGACTACGTGCGCGTGGTGGGCCCGATGGGTGCCGCTCTTGCTGTCGCTCTGATCGCCGCCGACGCGGCGGTCGCCCAGTCGCCAGAGGCGCTGGCGCCCGCGATTCGGGAGGAGTGGCGGCGTCGGACACGCGATCGGCTCAGCGTCGCCCTGCGAACGGCTTCTGGACGTTCACGATGCGCCTCGCCATCACGACGTGCATGGCAGATCGTGGTGCTCTGCGCTCCCGTCATCACGATGGCGACCCTTGCGCTCGTCCGTGTCGCCACGGGGCGCAGCGAATTCCTGCCGGCCGTCAACGGCGTCATCGTGGTCGGAGTGCTGTCGCTGCTGACATATGCCGCCGCAAGCTATGTCTTCTACAGCTTGCTCGCACGCGACTGGACCGGTGTGGTCGCCGCCAGCGCGCTGTGGGTGTTGATGGGCGTCACCTTCCTGCTGGCGGTCGCGGTCAGTTCGTTGACAGCCGCGTACGCTGCGATGTCGGCGCGCTGGGGAGCCACCGTCATGCTCCTCGCCTTGTGCGGACTCATTGCACCGTGCGTACTGGCCGCTACGTCGCTTCGGACACCTGCCGCGGGGCGCCCACGGGGAGCCCTTCGTGCCCTGACCGTCTGCTGCCTTCGTCGGAGCTTCCGGCGCTCGAACAAGAGCACGTCGGCGGCGGACCGGCAGCGGCTCTCGCCGATGATCCGAACCGCATGGTGGACCTTCATGTTCTTCCCGATCGGGGTGTTCGTGGCGCTCGTCGCAAGAGCACAGCTCACCGAAGACACATCCGGTCGCGATCGTCGACACACGAGGTGGCTTCTGCCGCTGAGCTGGGTCATCCCCGTGGTGATCGCGGCGGTGGTCACCGGGATATTGGTCGCCGATCCGGACTGGTGGCCGGAGACCGGGTCCTCCGGGGGCGGGGCGGGGTGAGCCCCACCCCGCCCCCGGAGGACCCGCGTAGGGTGATGAATGGTCGGGGGTGCGTCTTCGTGTGTGCGTCCCCCGTACGCAACGAAGGAGAATCACGTGTTACGCAAGTTCAGCATCCCTATCGGTCTTTCCGTCGCCGCCCTCGCTCTTGTCGGGTTCACCGGCTGCGCATCGTCCGATGCGGCGTCATCCGATTCGTCGACGACCGGTTCGTCGAGTTCGGGAACGACCCAGGAGGAGTCGTCCGAATCGACTGCCACATCGGATCAAAGCCTTGAGGCAGCGTGTGGGATCGTGGTCTCCGAGATGACGGACATCTCGACCGAGTACGCCAATACCTCCGCTGAGCTCACCACAGCGATCACGTCGGGTGACACCTCGTCGCTGGAGTCGCAGCTGAACGCGATCACCGAGAAGATCGACGAGGTCTCGTCCCAGATCACCCACCCCGAGGTTTCGGAACTCTTCACCGCCTTCGCGGGCGAGTGGGAGTCACTGACTGTGCAGTACGGCGAGCTCGTCGAAGCGACCGCCAGCGCTGACACAGCGAAGTTGGCTGAGCTATCGGAATCGATCGGAGTCTCGGGCATGGCGCTCGCTGAGGCCGGCGAAGCGATCAACACCGCCTGCGACTGACCCCGCCGAGGGTACTGCCCGTCACGCCGTCAGAACGTGACCGGCAGTACCCCCTGTCACAGGTGCGGTACGCGCAGTCCGCGGCCCATACCGAGTTCTCGAAGAAGAGCTCGGCGCGGAACACCCGGCATCCGGAACCGCTTCAGGTCACGCGCCCACCGGGCACTCGCCGCAGGTCGAGCGTGTGCGGGTAGTCCGCCGTCACGGCCCGGCGCGCGACCTCATGCATCCGCGCGACGTCGAGTGTGCCGGCGGTCAGCCCCCGCGGCTCGAACCGGCTGGCGCGGCGCGCCTCAGCCTCGTTCGCGTTGACCGGCGGATGCTCGTACGCGCGACCACCCGGATGCACGACGTGATACGTCGCTCCACCCAGACTCGTCGCCGCCTCGACATCCACCAGTTCGAACACCAACGGCGCGTGCACCTCGATCGTGGGATGCAACGCCGACCACGGCTGCCACGCGCGGTAGCGCACCCCGGCGTAGAACTCGCCGAGATGACCGGTCGCGCTCAGCGGCACCGGAACACCGTTGCACGTCACCAGGTGCCGGGCCGGATCGAGCCCGCGCGCCCGCACCTGGATCCGCTCCACCGACGAGTCGACGTACCGGGCCGTTCCTCCGGCGGTCGCCTCCTCACCGAGCACATGCCACGGTTCGATCGCCTGCCGCAGTTCCAGCTCCACGCTGCCCGAACCCTGCGTCGGCACCCGTGTGACACCGATACGCGGAAACCGGAACTCGACGAACGGGTCGAGCCAGGTCTCCTCGAAAGCGATGCCGTGCGCGCGCAGGTCGGCGACGACGTCGGCGATGTCGGATGCCGCCCCCTGCGGCATGAGGAAGTCCTCGTGCAACCGCGTGCCCCACCGGATGAGGGGAGCACGCGACGGCTTCTCCCACAGCATCGCGACCATGCTGCGCACCAGCAGCGCCTGTACGAGGGCGAGCTCGGGATGCGGCGGCATCTCGAACCCACGCAACTCCAGCAGACCCAGCCGACCCCGGCTGGACTCGGGGCTGTAGAGCTTGTCGATGCAGAACTCGGCGCGGTGCGTGTTGCCGGTCAGGTCGGTCAGCAGGTGCCGCAGCGCCCGGTCGGTGATCCACGGCAGAGCCTCCTTCTCGGCGGCGTCCGCGGCCAGGCGCCGCATCTCGCCGAGCGCGATCTCCATCTCGTAGACCGCTTCCGGGCGACCCTCATCGAACCTGGGCGCCTGACTGGTGGGCCCGATGAACCGACCTGAGAACAGGTACGACAGACTCGGATGCCGCTGCCAGTACGTAATGAGGCTCGCGAGCAGTTCGGGCCGGCGCAGCAGCGGCGAATCCGCCGGCTGCGACCCGCCGAGCGTGAGGTGGTTACCGCCGCCGGTGCCGGTGTGCAGGCCGTCGAGATCGAATTTCTCGGTGGACAGCCGGCTCAGGCGCGCCTGCTCGTATAGTGTCATCGTCAATTCGCGCTGGTCGGCCCACGACGAGGTCGGCTGCACGTTCACCTCGATGACACCGGGGTCGGGGGTGACCACCAGCTGCGCCAGACCCGGGTCCGGCGGCGGACCGTACCCCTCGATCACGACCCGCGTCCGCGGCTCGGCAGCGGCGGTCTCGATCACCCGCAGGAGGTCCGCGTAAGCGGCCAGCGTGGACGTCGGCGGCAGGAACACGAACACGTGACCGCGGCGAGCCTCGATGGCCAGCGCCGTGCGCACCGCGGTATCCGGGGCGACCACCGTCACCTCCGGGATGCGGGGGGCGGCCGGTTCACCGGCCCGGTGGTACGACGGCTCGCCCGGGTGATCGGGGTCGTCCCACGCGATCGAGTCCAGCGGCAGCCGTAGACCCACCGCGCTTGTGCCCGGCGTCAGAACGAGCCGGCCACGCCGGAACCGCCACGCCGGACTGGTCCAGGCGTGATCGGTGGTGATCGGCAGCACCCATCCGGTCGGATCGACGACGGCGGCGTCGAGCTCGGCGAGCGTCTCGCGGTCGAGATCGGCGGCGTCGGGGCGCGGACCGTCGGGCAGGCGCACCTCGTCGGCGAGCGCCGCCAGCGGATCCTCGTACGCCGGCAGCAGCTGCTCGGTGGGAAGCCCCAGCACGGCGGTGATCCGGCGCGCCAGCACTTCGGCATCCGCGAGCGCGCTGCCCTGTGCCCGCCCGGCGCCGACATCATCGGCCCACGGGTCGTCGAACAGGCTCGGATCCTGCCACAGCGGCACCCCGTCGGTGCGCCACTGCAGCGCGATGTTCCACCGCGGCAAGGGTTCCCCCGGGTACCACTTGCCGTCGCCGCGGTGCACCACCCCGCCGTTCGCATACCGCTCCCGCAACCGTTCGGCGAGACCGGCGGCGAGGGCCCGCTTGTGCGGTCCGTCGGCATCCGTGTTCCACTCCGCCGCAGTCGCGTCGTCGAGGGCGACGAACGTGGGTTCGCCGCCCATCGTCAGTCGCACGTCATTGCGCCGCAACCGCTCGTCGATCGCTTCGCCGAGCGCATCGATCCGCTCCCACTGCGTGGCCGTGTACGGCTTGGTGGTGCGCGGGTCCTCGTGGATGCGGCGCACCTCATTGTGGAACGCGAACGAGACCTCGACGGGTGCGGTGGCGCCCTCGATGGGGGCGGCGCTACTCGGATGCGGCGTCGCCGACAGCGGGATGTGCCCCTCGCCGGCGAACAGTCCGCTCGTGGCATCCAACCCGACCCATCCGGCGCCGGGGATGAACACCTCGGCCCACGCGTGCAGGTCGGTGAAGTCCTGCGCGGGGCCGCTCGGGCCGTCAAGGGCTTCGCGATCGGCGGCCAGCTGCACGAGGTACCCGGAGACGAAACGCGCCGCGAGACCGTACTGGCGCAGCAGGCTCACCAGCAACCAGGCCGAGTCGCGACACGAGCCGATGGCGCGGCCGAGGGTCTCATCGGGCGTCTGCACCCCCGGCTCCATGCGGACGTCGTACGCAACGGCGTCGCGGACCGCCATGTTCAGCTGCGACAGGAACGGGACGGTCGGCATGCCGTCGTCGGGGAGCGCCGGCAGTCCCTCGCGGAACCGGCCGGCCGCGACACTGTCGGGCACCTCCGCCAGGTACGGCGAGAGGTCGGCTTTCACCTCGGGCAGGTAGGTGAAGGGGAAGCGCTCGGCGTACTCCTCCACGAAGAAGTCCAGTGGGTTGACGACCATCATGTCGGCGACGAGGCCGACCGTGACCTCCAGCCGGCTCACCTTCTCGGGGAACACGATGCGGGCCAGCCAGTTGCCGAACGGGTCCTGCTGCCAGTTCAGGAAGTGGTTCTTGGGGCTGATCTCCAGCGAGTACGCGTCGATCGGGGTGCGCGCGTGCGGAGCGGGCCGCAGCCGGATGACGTGAGGATGCACCGTGACCGGGTGCGCGAACTCATAGCGGGTGTAATGCTCGAGCGCGACTTTGATCGACATGCCCCCAGCCTGTCCCAGAAGTGTTGCGGCGCGGTAACGTGTGACCTCACCGCGTGTCGTGTGACGCGGCGAGGTCCGGCTCGCCCGCGTGCACGGCGGCGTCGACGGCGGCCGTCAGCGACAGGAACCGCGGGTTCGCGGGCTGGTGCTCGTCGCGTGCACCGCTCTGGGCGAAACGCCTGTTCGGTCATGACTGCAGAAGTGGCTGGGGTGCGGGTGGACGTTCCCCACCCGCACCCCCCCATTTCGCGAAGACGCACGCGGCGCGGACACCCGTCAGGGTAGATTCACCTGCAGATTCCACTGTTGCCCAGGCGCGCCGCAGGTCGCCAAGTCCAAGGGCTGCCCACTATAGGTCTGGTCCCACCCGACCCCGAGGCAGCGACCTGGGCTGGCGGCGTTGCGGAACGCGTAGGTTCCGGATGCCGACCGTTCTGACCGCCACTGCGACGCTGCGTTGCTCTCATTGCAGTCCTTCTGCACCACTACCGTGTGATTGGCGGTGCTGTAATTCTCCGGAACGACGCACATCCCCGTACTCCGCACCCGAATGATCCACGCGTCCGAGGAGCCCGGAGCGCGTGTGAAGGTAAACGACTTGTTCAGCTTCCGATCACACTTGTATTGGATGAAATGCATGTTCTGCTGCGTGCTGTTGCCCCCGACCGCCGCACACATTCCCGACAACGCTGAACGCATCTGCGTCGGCCCGTGTGGCTGACTCGGCGGTCCACCGTACAACGTACATTGAGCGGCCAGCATGACGTACCACCAGCCGCCTCCAAGATGGGTGGGCCACTGACTCGTGACGAAGCAGTTGCCGTAGCCACTGGACTGCGCTTGGGAGAGTATCGACAGCCATGCGATGTTCGTCGCGTCGGATCGCGTGAAACCGAAGCCCTCCCCATAGAAAATGCGAGTGGCGGTCACCGAACTCGCCGCAGCCGCCTCGTTCTGATCCGCAGCAGGCGACGGTTGCGAATCGGGCACGGACTGGCGGGAGTGCGAGATGGCGTGGGCAGGAGTAGAGGTCAGAAGACACCCGGCCATCACCACGACGAACAAGAGAAGGAGCACGGCCATACGGTGCGGTCTTGTTGTGGAAATCATCGGCGTGCTCGAAGTCGACGGTTCATGGTGCTTCCTTTCAGAGCGCGGCCGGAACATCCGGCCGATCACTCCCACTCTCGGCGACTCACCCCGCAATATGCATCACCCCCGGACAGCATCTTGGCCTGGCCACCTACCACGCTGGGATGAGCAGGATCTGTCATCACGGCTCACTCGACGGCGCGGATGCCGCAGAAGGGCGCGGACGAACTCAAACAATGTGACTCTATGGCCCGATGAATCACATCGTGTGAGAAGAATGCTTGCTTACGAGTAAGCTCGTGCGCTTACGCCAGCGCCCCGTTCGTAGATGACGCCACGACCGCAGTCACCCCGCCACCCATGCCCGTCACCCCAGCGCGCGCTGCACGGCCCCCGTCAACGACAAGAACCGCTCGTGCGCCACCAGCTCGTCCACCCGCACGACCCGACCGTCGCCATCGGTGAGCGGCACCTGCCAGTTCGGGTATTCGGTCGAGGTGCCGGGCTGGTTCTGCACCCGGCGATCACCGACGGCATCGACCAGCGCGACCCCCACCAGTTGCGCGGGGGATGCCGCCACGAACAGGTGCAGCGCCTCGATCACCTCGCGCTCCGACGACGACGGACCCAGCAGCCCGCGCTCGCGCAGCGCGGTGAGCATGCCGGACCGTTCGGCCTCCGCGGCGGCGAGCGCCGCTTCGACCGGTTCGGTGAGCAGCCCCAGCCGCGCCCGCAGCGCAACGTGTTCGTCGTTGAGGTACCCGGCCGTGGGCGGCAGATCATGGGTGTTCACGGTCGCCAGCAGCTGCTCCCGATAACGCTCCGGCGGCAGCGGCCGGTCGCCGTCCCGCTCGAACCAGAGGACGCTCGTGCCCAGGATGCCGCGGTCGGCCAGATACTCCCGCACCCACGGCTCCACGGTGCCGAGGTCCTCACCGATGACCACCGCCCCGGCGCGGTACGCCTCCAGCGCCAACACCCCGATCATCGCCTCGTGGTCATAGCGCACGTACGTGCCCGCCGCCGGCCCGAGTCCGTTCGGGACCCACCACAGCCGGAACAACCCGATGATGTGGTCGATGCGCAGCGCACCGGCGTGGCGCAGCAGGCCGCGGATCATGTCGCGCAGCGGGGCGTACCCGGCCTCGGCGAGGGCGTCGGGGCGCCACGGCGGCTGGTTCCAGTCCTGGCCGAGCGCGCTGTACATGTCGGGCGGTGCGCCCACCGTCATCCCGGTGGCGTACAGGTCGCGCAGCGACCAGGCATCCGACCCCTGCGGGTGCACGCCGACGGCGAGGTCGTGCATGATGCCGATGCCCATTCCCGCAGCCCGCGCCGCCGACTGGGCGGCAGCCACCTGCTGCTCGGCGATCCACTGCAGCCAGGTGTGGAACAGCACGCGCCCGTCCAGGCGGGTGCGCAGGTGCGCGACCAGCTCGGACTCGGGGTCCCACACCTCTTCGGGACGCTCGTCGGCCGGCACCCCGTCGTAGTGCTCCTCGAGCGCGCACCACAGCGCGAACAGCTCGAGGGCTTCGCCTTCGCGGGCGCGGAACGCGTCGAACTCGGCCTGCCGGGCCGGGGTGCGCGGCACCGCGAAGATGCGCTCAAGCGCCCCCCGTTTGGCCGTCCACACCGCGTCACGGTCGATGCGGTCCGCGTTCTCGTTCCACGCGGACGCCGATGCCCGCGCGGCCACGCAGATCTTGCGGTCCGCGCCGGGCAGCGCGAGCGACTCCTTGATGTCGTCGGGGCGCACGTACAGCGGCGCGAGGAAACGCCGGGTCGCGGGAAGGTACGGCGAGGGCTCGATGGGGGTGGTGACCTCGGCGGCGTGCACCGGGTTGACGAGCAGGAAGTCGGCGCCGCGGTTTCCGGCGATCGCGGCGAGGTCGGCGAGGTCGGCGAAGTCGCCCATGCCCCAGGACCGCTCCGAGCGCACCGAGTACAACTGGGCCATGAGGCCCCAGCCGCGGTCGGTGCCGCGCACCCGTGGTGCCGGCAGGCGCGGCGGGGTGACCACCAGCATCCCCTCGACGGAGCGTCCCGCGCCCCCGCCGTGGGCCAATTCCGACACGCGCGCCGCGTGCCAGCCGAGGGGCATGTCGGCCGGGATCGGCACGCGCACGCGCCACCGGGGCGCGCCGTCGATGACACGCGACGGCGGCTTCTGCGGCGGGATCGTGAGCGACCGCGCGGTGCCGTCCTCGAGCATGACGGTCACGGTGGCGTCGTGGCCGTCGGCGACGGCGAGGAGCAGGTCCCCGCCCGGGCGCACGACCGTGCAGGCGGGCACGAGGCGCTGCCAGGGACGGTCGCGGACCTCGGCGAGCGCGTCGGCGACGGCCTCGTCGCTGGTCGCCTCGACACCGAAGCCTCGAAGCACGTCGATGAGGGTGGCCGCCGGCACCGTCACGTCCTCGCCGAAGAACGACCAGTAGCGCGTGGCGATACCGTACTCCTCGGCCAGCGCCGTCAGGGCGTCGGATGCGGTGGTGGGGCTCATCGGATCCTCTCGTCGATTCCATCCTGCCCCGGCCCGGGCTCTCCCGCACGCTTCCGCGCCGTGCGGGGCCTCACCGCACGGCGGCCCGAAGCCCTCCACGCTGGCGGTCACGCATCGACATGTGGAAAGGTAGTGCGGGTAGTCGGGCATGGGGGTGCATATGCGGCGAGTCAGCTGGGCGATTTCCACGGTCGTCATTTCGTTGTTGGTTACGGGATGCCAAGCTGAGCGAGCCGACCCGACTCCCGGAGTCGTTGCGGAGGACGAGCCCGTCACCACCCCGTCCCCGGTCGAGTTCGACCCTCCGGCTTCCCGGTCTCCCTCCGAGCCGCCCGCGGAGCCCACCGAACCGGATGATCCGACAATTGTCGAAGCACCCAGTGCCGGATCGCTTGTGCTCACACTGTCCGACGCGAAACACGCTCCGGGCTGGTCGGAGGGCGAGCACCGCGTCCCCGGTCGCGCAGATGCCGTCATGGCGATGGCGGTCGAAGTGCGCTGCTACGGATCGGGGGAGTCGTTGGAGTTCCGGTTCGCTGACCAGTCCGGGCGTCTCACCTTCGAAGTGGCGCAGGATCTTGACTCGGAGAGTTCCACGGTCGAGCTGGAGTTCTCGCTGACGGCAAACGGCCGGGCGATCGAGTCCAAACGCGTCGCCTTCGACGAACACGCCACACTGAGCACGGACCTGACGGGTGTGAGTGCCGCAATTCTGACGGTTGCGGGTGCGGATTGTCGGGACACCACAACCGCCTTGGTCACGTCGGCCACCGTCGAAGCGCAATGACGGAGCCGACATCGACTCGTCGCTCTCGATCCCGGGTGACGTGGGGCGCGATGACGGCCCTGGCCACCGTAGTCCTCGCCGTGATCGCACTGCTCACCTACCTCGGCGTCAATCCTTCTGGCGACAGCGGGAGCGACGGGAGGCCCGCGGTCAATGTCACCGCGGATCCGACGCCCGACTCGGCTGAGTCCGCCCCGAGCCTTGCCCCGGTCTCCCCACCGGAAGGCGGGGTGCTTGTCGCCACCCACGGTGAATGCACCGTGGAGGCGGTCCGCGCGGTGTGGGGGCTGGGCGCGACGACTCAACTTCTCATCTCGGTGTCACCCTCCGAATCGGGTTGCGCCGTGATGCCGGATTCCCTGGCGGCGCAGGCGGGTGCGAGCACCCTCGACCTGCAACTCGCCAGCGAAGGAACGCCTCCTGCGGTCCTTCTCGAGTGCGCCCGCAAGGGCGGACCTGTGGTCGCATGCAACAACGACCATGAATGGGAGTTCGTCGGTGACTGGGCACAACCGACACCGCGCGACGACACGAAGTGTCGAGAAGCAGCGAGCCAATACACCAAGAACGCCCTGGCTTTCGACTCCGGCCTACGCAGTGCGCTGTTCCCCAGTGACGACGGCCGACTTCGCTGCGCGGTCGGGTCCCCCTCAATGACATTGAACGGCAGCGTGCGCGGCATCGGCGGCGGGGAACTTCCCACATCCAGGTAGTTCTCTCTCTCGCACCGCTCCGGCCCGCCGAACGAACGGGACGGGCACATTGCACACACATAGCGGATGAAGGGGTGACGCATGGGGGTGCCCGTCAGCATCATGAACACGACACGGATTTCCCGGAGAGGACCGCATCATGACCCGCATTCCCGAGCCCGACCGCACCCCGCAGGGACCGGCTTACGAGGGGCGCCTTCTGGACCGCCCCGACGAGGAGGTCGTCGACCAGGGTGCCGCCTTCGACATCGGCACGCTGCTCACCCGTCGCCGTGTTCTCAGCCTGGTGGGTATCGGCCTGGGCACGGCGACCCTGGCCGCGTGCGCGCCTGCCGCGTCCGGTGGCGCGACATCCTCGTCGACACCGGCCGGCACACCGTCGGCGAGCACCCCGACCGCCACCGGCGGTGCGACCGTCACGGTTCCGGATGCCGAGATCCCCGACGAGACGGCCGGCCCCTACCCGGGCGACGGGTCCAACGGCCCCGACGTCCTGGAACGATCCGGCGTCGTGCGCAGCGACATCCGCTCCAGCATCGACGGCGGCGCCACCGCCGAGGGGGTCCCGCTCACGTTCTCGTTGACGATCCTCGACATGGCCAGCGGCGACGTGCCGTTCCAGAACGTGGCGGTGTATGCGTGGCACTGCGACGCGCAGGGGCGCTATTCGATGTACTCCGACGGAGTCACCGACCAGACCTACCTGCGCGGCGTGCAGGTGGCCGGAGTGGACGGCACCGTGACGTTCACGTCGATCTTCCCCGGCTGCTACTCCGGCCGGTGGCCGCATATTCACTTCGAGGTATATCCCGACGCCGACGCGATCACCGACGCGAGCAACGCCATCGCCACGTCTCAGATCGCGTTGCCGCAGAGCGACTGCGAGGCCGTCTACGCCGACAGCGCGTACGACGGTTCGGCCCAGAACCTCTCGCGCATCACCCTCGCCAGCGACAACGTGTTCGGCAACGATCAGGGCGCATTGCAGCTGGCGACGACGTCAGGATCGGTGGCCACGGGCTACACCGCCGCGATGACGGTGCGCGTCGACACCGGCACGGCCCCGGCGGCCGGCGGCGCACCCGGCGGCGGCCGTCGACCGTGATCGGCTCCTAGCCGTCGCCCTCCAGCCGCTCCAGCCGAGCGATCAGACCCGCACGACGGGGCGAGCGCACCGACAGCATCTCCAGCGCGAGGCGCAGCGCCTCCTCGTCGGCGGCACCGTCGTCGGTCTCGGCATAGGCCAGTAGCACCTCGACGGACGCCTCGGCCACAAGCGCCTCCCGCAGTGTCGCTCGCACGGTCTCGCGAAACTCCTCCACACCCGGCGAGACCGAGTCGGGCAGCACCGGCCCGGCATATGCCGAGAGCGCCACACGATGGGCGCCGCGATCCAGCAACGAGATGACGTGGTGCGCATCCGTCTCGAGTGGCAGCGGCAGCCGGTACGGGCGGGACTGCGGTGTCAGGTGGGGCGCGGAGCGCTCGAGCACGCGCCGCAACCGAACCATCTCGGGCCGGATGCTGTCGACGCCGCTCGCCCCGTAGATCATGTCGCCGAGGGCATCGGCCGACACCCCCTGGCGGTGCACCGCCAGCATCAGCAGGATCTCAGCGTGCCGCGCCGACAGTTCGGTGACGGTCTGTCGTCCCTCACCGGCGACCTCCAACAGCGCGCGATCGCGGCCCAGCACCCGCAGGGTCGTCGTGTCGGCCCGCGGCGCCCGGCGCCGCGCCGGCCGCGCAGCCCCCCGCGCCCGCAGCCGCGACACCAGCAGTTCCCCCTCGACGGCACGCGCGGTGGCATCGACCAGCATCTGGGCCTGCGGCGTGGCGGCATCGGCCCCGCCGGTCACGTCGATGACCCCGAGCACCCGCCGCGTCTCCGGGTCGTGCACGGGTGCAGCCGTGCACGACCATGGCTGCACCAGGCGGTTGAAGTGCTCGGCGCCGTGGATCTGCACCGACCGGTCCAGAGCGAGCGCGGTACCTGGCGCCGACGTGCCCACGGCGCTCTCCGACCAGTTCGCCCCCGCGACGAACCCCATCTCCCCGGTGAGGACACGCACCCGCCGGTCGCCCTCCACCCACAGCAGTCTCCCGGCGGCATCGCCGACCGCGACCACGACGCCGGCGTCCGGCTCGGGCAGCAGGAGGCTGCGCACCATGTCCATCACCTCCGCCAACGGGTGCCTGCGGCGGTAGCGGTCGAGCTCGTCGGCGGTCAGTTCCACCGGCGGCGAACCGTCGGGTCCGGCCAGACTCGTCAGCGACCGCCGCCACGAGTCCCGCACGAGCGGGCGGATATCGGCCAGGCGGGGGTCGGCGACGTTTCCGGCGACCAGCTCCCCGTGCGCGCGTTCGATCAGCAACCGTGACGTCTGCGCGGACACGTCACGCTGCGACGACCAAGGCCCAGTCACGGCGACTCCGTTCGACGCTGAGGAGCGTGGCCCCCAGTGTAGTTCGCGTCACCCAGCCCCGCCCAGGTGTTTCGGCGGTGAGGGCTCATCGAAGCCTCCCGTCGGCTCCATCCCGCCGCGCCGTCGACCTGTAGGGTAAATGAAAACCATTCTCACTTGGACGTGCCCGTGTCCTCATCCACTCTTGTCGTCACCATTCGCGCTGCGCGACGTCGTGCTCGGCATCGCCTGTTCGCCATTAGCGCGCTCGCCCTGATCATCGCGGTCGTGGCGGTCGGAATCGGTCCGGTCCCGCTGCCCCCGGGCGACGTGCTCGGCGTTCTCGGGCACCATCTGTGGGGGCTTCCTCTTGAGGAGCGGCTCGCCGGAACGACCGACCTGATCGTCTGGAACACGCGGGTGCCTCGAGTGGCGATGGCAATCGTGGCCGGCGTCGGACTCGCCGTGGCCGGCACCGTCATGCAAGCACTCCTTCGCAACGACCTCGCCGACCCCTACCTCCTCGGCCTGAACTCGGGCGCGTCCAGCACCGTGGCCTTCGCCGTGCTTGTCGCCGGCGGGGTGACCGGCGTGCTGCTCTCAGGAGTGGCGCTGCTCGGAGCCGTCGGAGCAGTACTGCTCGCGATCCTGCTCGCCGGCGGGGCCCGAGCCCGCGGCCCGCTCCGGATCATCCTCGCCGGGCTCGCGGTCGGCTACGCGCTCAACGCGGTCACCAGCTTTCTCATTTTCATCTCCGACCGACCCGAAGCGGCGCAGTCGGTGCTCTTCTGGTTGCTCGGCTCGCTCGCGTCGATCCAGCCGGCAGTGCTTCTGGTCGCCGCGATCGTGACGGTGGTCGTGGTCGCAATCCTCCTTCGGATATCGCCGTACCTGGACGCCATCGCCTCCGGAGACGAATCGGCGCTATCTGCGGGACTCGATCCCGAACGCTCCCGTCTGATCACGCTGACGGTGACCTCGGCGATGGTCGGCGTGATCGTCGCCGGCGTCGGCGGGATCGGATTCGTGGGTCTGGTCATTCCCCACCTCGCCCGCGCGCTCGTGGGCACTCGCCTGCGCATCGCGATCCCCGCCAGCGCGGCGCTCGGAGCGGCGCTCCTGGTCATCGCCGACAGCTTCGCACGCACCGCCCTGGCGCCCCAAGAGATACCGGTCGGCGTGGTCACCGGAGCGATCGGCGCACCTTTTCTCATCGTCCTCCTGCGGCGGCAGAGCACCCGCAGCGCGGGCGGATGACCTCACCCCGCCGGGACACGATGCCCGGTGTGCAACCCCTCAATGAAAGGACAAGATGAAGGCCACACACATGAGACGAGGCGCGGTGGGCGCGCTCGTCGCCGGCTCCCTGCTGGTGACCGGCTGCGCCTCGGCGACCGACGAGGACACCACGGCGGGCGGCGACGACAAGACGGCTGCGGCGGAGACCGCGTTCCCCGTCACCCTCGACAACTGCGGGTTCGACGTCGTGATGGAATCGGAACCCGAGCGCATCGTGCTGGTCAACAATGACGGGCTCAGCAACCTCGAAGCCCTCGGCGTCGTCGACCGGATCGTCGGACTGACACAGAAGCCGCAGGAAGGCGTGTTCCTCGACGAGACGTACGACGCCCTGGAGAGCAGCAACCTGCTGTCCGCCGAGATCAAAGACGGCGGCGGATCGGTGGTCTCCGTGGAGAGCGTGCTGGCGGTCGAGCCCGACCTCGTCTTCGCGCCCGACAGCGCCGTCGACCGTGCGGCGCTCGAAGCCGCCGGCATCGCCATGTTCAGCCCGAGCGCCTTCTGCGAGGACCTGCCCGAGGCGTACCAGGCAGGCGCGAGTTTCGACCTCGTGTGGGATGAGGTCCGCTCCTATGGCGCGCTGGTCGGCGAATCCGCTCTGGCGGAAGAGATCATCGCCGACGCTGAGGACGTGATCGAGCAAGCGGTTCCCGAGGAGCAGCTGGGGAAGGGTGCGGCGATCTATGTCTCGGCATCCGGCGTGCTGTGGTTGTACGGCTCCGGAAGCATGGTTACGCCGGTCTTCGACGCGGTCGGGCTGAGCAACGTCTACAGCGATGAGAGCGAACGGGTCTTCGAGGTCACCGCCGAAGACCTGATCGCGCGTGATCCGGAAACCGTCGTCTTGCTCTACTCGATGGACAACGAGCAGGACGTGATCGACATGTTCGCAGAGAACCCCGCGGTCGCCGAGCTCAGCGCCGTCACCTCCGGCCGGATCGTGACGTTGCCGTTCCACTTCACCGACCCGCCGAGCATTCTGACCGCGCGGGGACCGGCGGCCCTGGCGACGAAACTGGCTGAACTGGAGTGATCGACCTTCGCGAGGTGCAGGTGCGGATGGGGTCGCGCGATATCCTCACCGACGTGACCGCCGCCATTCCGAGCGGTCGTGTCGTGGGCGTCGTCGGGCCCAACGGCAGCGGCAAGTCGACGTTGCTTCGCGCGTTGATCAGGGCCGTGCCTCTCGCAAGCGGCAGCGTTCACCTGGCGGGAACCGATCTCGCGTCGATGCGTCGACGCGAGATCGCCCGCCGGGTGTGCATCGTGGGACAGGCGCACGCCGACGGCTCGCTCACCGTGGCAGAGGAGGTCGCGCTGGGCCGGCTCGCCGCAAAGGGACTGGGCAGCGCGACCTCCGATGACCACCTCGTCGCCGATGCCGTCGGACGGCTGGGATTGTCTGAGCTCGCCCATGCGCGCCTCGACTCGCTCTCCGGTGGCGAGCGCCAGCGCGTCGCGTTCGCCCGAGCCCTGGTCCAGCACGCCGAGTGCGCGCTGCTCGACGAACCCACCAATCATCTCGATCTTCGCTACCGCCTGGAACTGGCCGACCTGATCCGCGACATCGCTCCGACGGTCGTCGTCGTGCTCCACGATCTGGAGTTCGCCGCGCGAGTATGCGACGAAATCCTCTTGATCGAAGCGGGCCGTGTGGCCGCAGCCGGCGCGCCGCGCGACGTGTTGTCGCCCGACACGATCCGATCCGTCTACGACGTGGACGCCGAGGTCACCCCCGGCCGCACCGGCCTGAAGTTCGATTTCTCTCTGCCGGTGCCGAGCACCCCGGCGTCGCCCCCTCGCCCACCCTCCCAAGAACACGGAGCATGACCCATGACCGGAGCGCCCACCCTGTCACCCGACGCCGCCGCCCGGCATGTCGCCGCGTGGGATGCCCAGCAGACCGGATACATCCGGCACCGCGACGACCGGTTCCGCACGATCGCCCTCGTCGTCGCGGGGTTCTGTCGCTCGCTGGATACACCACGCATCCTCGACCTCGCGGGCGGGCCGGGAAGCCTGGGAGCCGCCGTGCTCGCGGCCGTGCCGCACGGCGAACTCGTCATTCTCGACAAAGACCCGGCCCTCTTGGCCCTCGCCGCGCAGATGCACCGCGACGACCCCCGGGTGACGGTGCTCGAGGCCGACCTCGACACGACCGCCTGGGTGGGCGAGGAACTGATCCGTCGGCGGCCGTTCGATGCGGTGGTGTCGTCGACGGCATTGCACTGGTTGCAGCCCGACGCCCTGATCCGTACCTACTTCGCCGCCGCCGAGATCATGGCGGAGCACTCGGTTATTCTCAACGGCGACCACTTCGCGTACTCCGAGGCGAGCGAGCCGACCCTGCGCCGCATCGCCGCCGACGATGACGCCCGGATGCAGCAGGAGGCGGCGGAGGCGGGGGCGCCCGACTGGGACCGGTGGTGGTCTCGGCTCGGCGCGGACCCCGAGTTCGCGGACGCGGTGGCCCGCCGGGAGCAGGTCTGGCGAGACAAGTTGACGCCGGCGCCCAAGGTGACTTGCAAATTCCACCTCGAAGCCCTCCGCAGCTGCGGTTTCATAGAGTCGGGAACGGTCTGGCAGTACCTCGATGACTATGTCGTGTACGGGTTGAGGTAGACCCACCAAAGCGCAGGAGTGACGCAGCGCGCGCAGTGAATGCCGTCAGCGGTATGCATCGACCCCGTCAGTAGTCAGGCACGGACGTGACGGCCGGCGAACCTTCACGAAAACCGCATCCGGCTGGCATGGCCGCACCGGTTTCACGCGCCGAGGATGGAGGCAGTCACCCGCGCACATCCTAAGGAGAATCGATGCGCCGCACGTTCACGCTCGCTGCAGCACTGACCCTGTCCGTCGCCGGATTGACGGCATGCTCCGGCGGCACCACGACACCCACGCAGCAGCCGGAATCGACCGCGCAGGTCGCCGAGACCCCGGTCGAGGTGGCCACCACCCCCGAGCCGGCGACGGCCGAACCGGCGATGGAGATGCTCCCGATCGCCGAGGGGATGATCCCGGGGATGACCGAGTTACCGATCCCCGCCGGGGCGACCATCCTGAATCAGAGCGAGGACCCGGGCAACGTCGTGATCGACATCATGACCCCCGACATCCCCGGTGTGAGCGACTTCTACGAGGAGGTGCTTCCGGGGCTGGGCTACGAGCTCGTCGACGGCGCCAAGATCACCGCGGGGCAGAACATCGTCCGCAGGGATGTCGCGTTCACGAACGACGACAACACGATCGTCGGTGGTCTGGTCGAAAGCTCGCTGGGGTACGCCACCATGACCATCGCCGACCACTGGTACTTCGACGAGTGAGCCGCCCCTCACGGACGGTGGGATCGTTCCTCAGGGCGACGCGGTCGCGAGCCGGCGCCGCAGGTCGGCGGCGAACCGTTCCAGCCCGATCTCGGTCGCGTGCCGATGCGCCTCGTGCAGCAGACGCCGCGCGTGCGCCGGGTCGCCCAGGCCGGACGCGACGGTGGCCAGTTCGCTCTCGCTGACGGCCATGCCCCACCGATCCTCGGCGGAGATCGCGTACGCGTGCGTGTCGGCGAGCAGTTCGCGGGCGCGGGCGAGGTCGCCGCGGCGGTGATGCACCGTGCCCAGCACCCAGTGCACCTGGGCGATCCACTGCGGCGAGGCCGCCGGTCCGAGCCGGGCGAACCCGGCGGTCACGGCGGTCTCGGCCTCATCGAGCAGGCCCTGGCTCAGCGGGGTCCGCGACTGCACCGCGACGGCATCGGCGATGACGGCGGGCCGGTCCAGGGCGACCGCGAGCGCCACCGCGTCGTCGGCCGCTTCGCGTGCGCGCGCCGCCGCGTCGGGCGCCGATGAGCGACTCAACGCGAGCGTCAGCGCCGTCAGCGCCCGCACCCGTCCGCGCCGGTCGTCGAGGTCGGCGAAGATGCGCTCGGCCCGTTCGGCCCATCCGGCACAGACCGCGGGCGGCCTGCGGGCGTAGGTGTCGATGGCCCGCATGTTCAGCACGACCGCCTCGCCCCGCCGGTCCTCGGCCCGTTCGCACCGCTGCTGGGCCCGCTCGAGGACCGCATCGACGTCGTCGACGACGTCGATCGCGCGCCAGTAACGCCACAGACACGTCAGCGCGGGCCAGATGCGGTGCACCGGCACCAGGTCGAACGCGGCGTCCACGTGCGCGAGGAACGCCGGCAGCGTGTCGCGGAACCAGGCGCGCGGCATCCGTGCGGCCGCGTCGCCGGCGGGGTGGCGCAGATCCCCGGCATCCGCCGGGTCGGCGAGCGCATCGGTAACCTCGTCGACGCCGTTGGGCAACTGCGCGGCGCCGACATCGGCCGTGTGACGCCACGCCTCCAGCACGCGGGCGAGTCGATCGCCGCGCTGCGACGGTGACCCCGTACGCGCCGACCACTCCCGCGCCACCAGCCGGGTCAGCGGATGCACTCGATACGTCTGAGCGGACCCCACGCCGTACGCATCGACCAGTCCGCCCTCGGCCAGACGGTCCACGCTCGCGACGATCTGGCCCAGCGGGATGCCGCGGGCCACCGCGACCGTCCACCCGTATCCGGCGTCCACTCCCAGGTCACCGACCACACGCATCTTCTTGCGATCCGTCCGGCTCAACGCCTTCATCGCCGCCATCAACCCGGCCCGCACACCGGTGTCGCCGCTGCTGAGCACATCCAGCCGGGAGCGTTCGTCGGCGAGCCGGGCCGCCAGATCGGCCACCGGCATGTCGGGGCGCGCCGCCAGACGCAACCCCGCCACACGCAGCGCGGCGGGAAGCCGGTCGCACAGCTGCACCACCCGCCTCGCCGCGGACGGGTCGGCGTCGACCCGCTCGGGCCCCGCCAACGCCGACAGCATCGCCCGCGCGGCCGACGGGGTGAGGGGGGCAAGCCGGTCGTGCCGCCGCGCCGGCAGCGACAACGGCACAGTCCGTGCCGTCACGATGACCGCCGCCGTCGGAGACGACGGCAGCAGCGCCGACAGGTCGAGGTCGCCGGGGGCGGCGTCGAGCACGAGCAGGATGCGCGACGACGCGACCCACGAGCGCATCTGCGCCGCCAGCGCCGCCACGTCGTCGTGGAGCGCACCCGGGTGCACCCCGAGCGCCGTCAAGATGCGGCGCAGCACCCGGCTGAGCACCGGCTGGTCCGCGGCGGCATCCCGCTCGTGCGCGGCCCGTCGGGCCCCGTCGCCCAGCGACACGTAAAGCTGGCCGTCGGGGAAGTGCCCGGCGACATCGGGCGGAACCGGCGGAAGCTCGCGCGGGACCGGGCGGGCCGGTTGCCCCGATCCGGCCCGTGCCGTGCGGGGATCGACGTCGAGCCCGAGTGCCTCGATCAGGGCCCCGAGAGTCGCCGCCCGGGAGCGCTCGACCGACCCCAGCTCGACGGAGGCGATCGTGCGCGCGCTCACGCCCGACCGCGCCGCGAGCGCCTCCCGCGTCAGCATCGCCGACTCTCGAGCGGCACGCAGTCGTCTGCCCCAGCTGTCGTGCGTCACCGAGGCGATCGTAGCGCGTCGCCGCGCTCCGCCCGGCTCCGATCTCCGCCACAGGCGTTCGCCGCGGCTACGTCGCGGAGTGCTCGCGCGCGGCCCACCAGTGCCGCAGCCGCGCCTCGGCGGCATCCGGCCCGATGATCCCCTCGTCGAGGCGGATGTCGAGCAAGAAGCGGTAGGCCTCACCGACGGCGCGGCCCGGACGGATGCCGAGGACCTCCTGGATGCGGTTTCCGTCCAGTTCGGGGCGCATCGCGTCGAGCTGTTCCTGCTCGGCGAGCCCGGCGATCCGGCGCTCGATGTCGTCGTACGCCGCCGCCAGGCGTGCCGCCTTGCGGCGATTGCGCGTGGTCACGTCGGCGCGGGTGAGGATGTGCAGCCGCTCCAGCTCGTCACCGGCGTCGCGCACGTAGCGACGCACCGCGGCATCCGTCCACGCGCCCTCCGCGTACCCGAAGAAGCGCAGGTGCTGCTCGATGAGCTGGCAGACCGCGTCGGTGGTCGCGGAGTCGAACCGCAGCGCCTTCAGGCGCTTGCGCGCCAGCCGCGCCCCGGTGACATCGTGGTGGTGGAAGCTCACCCCGCCGCCGGGCTCCAGCTTGCGTGTGGCCGGCTTGCCGATGTCGTGCAGCAGCGCAGCCAGTCGCAGGGTCACGTCGGGGGTGGCGCCCGGGTGCCGCAGGTTCTCCAGCGCGATCGCCTGGTGCAGCACCGTCAGCGAGTGCTCGTACACGTCCTTGTGGTGGTGGTGTTCGTCGACCTCGAGCCGCAGGGCGGGAACCTCGGGCAGGAACGACTCCATGAGACCGGAGTCGACCAACATCCGGATGCCGCGCCCGGGCGTCCCGGTCTGCAAGAGCCGCACGATCTCGCCCTGCACCCGCTCGGGGCTCACGATCGTGAGGGTGTCGCGCAGGCGGACCATCGCGTCGAGGGTCGCCGGATCCACCTCGAAATCGAGCTGCGACGCGAAACGCGCCGCCCGCAGCATCCGCAGCGGGTCGTCACCGAAGCTCACGTCGGGGTCGGACGGGGTGCGCAGCACACCCGCGATCAGGTCTTCGACGCCGCCGTTCGGGTCGACCAGCGCCGGGCCGGGAACCCGCAGCGCCATCGCGTTGACGGTGAAGTCGCGGCGCGCGAGGTCGTCGTCGAGGCTGTCGCCGAACGCGACCGTGGGCTTGCGGGTCACGCCGTCGTAACTGTCGGCACGGTACGTCGTGATCTCGACCTGCTCCGCGGCGACCTTCGCCCCGATCGTGCCGAACGCACGGCCGATATCCCACGTCGCCGTCGCGATCGGTTCGACCACCCGCAAGATGTCGTCGGGCCGCGCGTTCGTCGTGAAGTCGAGGTCGTGGATGGGCCGGTCCAGCAGCGCGTCCCGCACCGGACCGCCGACGATCGCGAGCTCGAACCCGGCGCGCTCGAACGCCTCGGCGAGCGCGGCGACGGTCGGCGATGCCGCGAGCGCGGCCATTCGAGCGAGGCCGTCGGCCAGGGTGAGCATGGATTCCAGCCTACCGGCGGCCCCGTGACGCCCCGATCAGCCCGGCAACCCCAAAAACCCGGTGAACACCAGCTCGCGCACCCGGGGCAGCAGATCGGCGCGAAGCGCACCGGCATCCACCTCCATCAGCTCGGCGACCGCGTCGATGAGCGTGCCGAGCGGCAGGTCGCCGTCGCACGCGCCGACGAGGGCGGCCAGCGCCGGATCGACCGGCACTGTGCGCGCGAACCCGCCGCCCTGGCGCAGCTCGATCACCCGCGGGTGCTCCTCGCCGGGGGTGTGGTGGCGCGCCTCGGAGACGTCGGTGGCGACGGTCAGCACCGTCGCGGCCAGCGCGACGTCATCCATCGCCGCGATCCGGTCCCACGCCGCCAGCGCGGCGGTCAGATGCGCCCCCAGCGCCCCGGCGACCGGCTGTGTCGCACGCTCGTACCGCGCCAAGGTCGGTGTTCCCGCCGCGGGGCGGCGCAGCAACACGTATCCGAATCCGATCCCGGTCACCCCCCGGTCGGCGAAATCGGCCAGCCAGGCCGTGATCAGCCGGTCGTATTCGGCCGTGCCGGGTACGGTTCCACCGTCGCGCACCCACAGTTCGGCATACGCCAGCGGGTCGAGCCGCTCGCGCTCCACGACCCAGGCATCCAGCGGCACCGGCGAGGCCGCCACCCACCCGCGCACCCGCTCCAGCCCGTCCCCGTCGGCCCCGTACTCCCAGTTGCCGAGCAGCTGCGCCACCCCGCGGGGGGCCAGCACCGCACCCACCCCCGACACGACCCGCGCCACGAGGGCGTCGCCAGCCAGTCCGCCGTCGCGGTACTCGTATTCGGGCACCCCGGCCACCCGCGGCGTGATGACGAACGGCGGATTCGACACCACCCGGTCGAACTGCTCGCCGGCCACGGGGTCGAACAGGTTCCCGTGACGCACCTCGATGTCGCCGACGTCATTGAGCTGGGCGTTCAGCCGCGTGAACGCCAGCGCACGGTGCGACACGTCGGTCGCGACCGCGCGGCCGGCCACGCGCCGCGCGCGCAGGGCCTGGATGCCGCATCCGGTGCCCACGTCGAGCACGGGTCCCGCCGGGGAGGTCAGTTGCAAACCCGCGAGCGTCAGCGAGGCGCCGCCGACACCCAGCACGTGATCGGTGGGGAGGGCTCCGCCCAGCGCGAGCTCGTCGAGATCGCTCGCGATCCACCACTGGCCGTCGCCGAGGCCGTCGGAGATCTCTTGCGGTCGCACCAGCGCCGCCGGTTCGAGCGTGTCGCCGCGCTGCGCCGCGAGCCCCAGGCCGACGAGCCCCACGGCGCCCAGCCGGGGCAGGGCCCGCGACACGTCGGATGCCGCGCACGCGCGCCCGAGGAACAGCATCCGGGCCAGCGTCGCCAGTGGATCGCGGCGCTCGCCCAGCGCGGCGAGCGCGGGGCCCGCGATCCCGCGGCCGATCGCCTCGTCGGCCTCCGCACCCCACGCCGCGCGCAGCTCCGCCGCCCGATACCCCGCGCCGGTCAGGTCGTCGCGCAGCGCCGCGCACAGGCCGGGTGCGGGGTTCACCGTCATCCTCATCCCCCCATTCAACAGGCACCGACCCGCGAGACCGCACCGGCGCTATCGAAACCGCGCGGTAACCGCAGGGTCTCGATAGCGCGCGTGCGGTCTCGCGGGTTCTGGTGGGGGAAGGGATGCCGGGCAATCGCGGGCGCTGCGGCCGGTCACCCAGGCAGCGACGGTGCGCGCGTCCTAGAATCGCGTGTGTCGTGCGGTCCGGGATCGCACAGAAACCGAACCCATGACCCACACCTCGTCGGCGACCTCCCCTCGCGCCCCACGATCGATCGCGGCCGCACTGGCCACTCTCGGCGTCGTCGCCGCACTGGCCGCGCCGAGCGGGGCCGCCGCGGTCATCGAGCCACCCGAACCGCCGCTGTCGTTCACGGCCTCGGCTGGCGGCTTCGGCATCGTCGACCCGGAGGGCACGCTGACGTTGACCGCCGCCGCGGTCAACCCCGCCCCCACCGTCCGCGCCGGCGGGTCGGTCACCTTCTCGGTCGGTCCGGCACCGCTGACCTCTCCGGGCGAGGTCAGCGAATGGCTCGACGAGGGCGCCGACCACGACCTGACACCGCTCGGCGACGCCACGATGGCGACCCTGTCCGCGAACGCCGAGAACTCGACCGCCCTGTCGGTCGATGTCGCCGACACCGCGCTGGCCGGCGCCGCACCGGGGGTCTACCCGCTGCGCGCCGCATACACGTCGCCGGCGGGCGACCTGGTCTCGGACACGGTCGTGGTCGTCCCCGCTGCCGATCGGGAGCGCCGGGTGGGGGTGGTCCTGCCGATCACCGCCGGGCCCCTCGCGACGGGTCTGCTCACCGCCGACCAGCTCGGCGCGCTCACCGCACCCGACGGCGCGCTCCGCGCGCGGCTCAACGCCGCCCTCGGCACCGGCGCGATCCTCGCGATCGACCCCGCCATCCCCGCGGCGATCCGGGTGCTCGGCACCGACGCCCCCGCGTCGGCGACGCAGTGGCTGGACGATCTCACGCAGGCCCCGAACGAGCGGTTCGCCCTGCAGTTCGGCGATGCCGACATCACCGTCCAGTTCTCCGCCGGTTTCGACGCGCTGCTGTCGGCGCCGACGCTGGACCCCTACCTTCGCAGCGATGCCACCCCCACGCCGGATGCCGCGACCCTCGCCACGGCCGCGGCTTACGACATCGGGCCGTCCCGCGCCGACGTGTACTGGCCGGCCGACGGCACCGCGGGCCCCGACACCCTGGCGGCGCTCTCGGCCCTCGCGCCGCAGGGTCAGAATGCCGCGCCGCTGGTCGTGGTCCCCTCGTCGACGGTGGCCGGCGACGCCGGCGACGCCTACGGGGAAGCGGCGGGAGCCGACCTGCTCGTGTACCTGTCCGAGGCATCGGCGTCGCTGTCCGCTGCCGCCGCGGGCGCCCTCACCCGCGGCGCCGACCTGGCCGCGGCCTCGGCGTACCTCCACCTCGCCGCCGGGGACGGTCCACTGCTGGTGGCCCTGGACCGCAACTCCACCGCCGATGAGACGACCCTGCGCGCCGCGATCACAGCGGCCACCGCCCTCCCGGGGGCGCGCTCGGCCGACCTGGCCACGCTCACCGCCGGTTCGCCGGCGGCGCGGACCGTTCGGGAGGTCGAACCGGTCGCCGAGCGCGTCGAGACGCTCCTGGCGCTGGACTCCGACCGAGCGCCGCTGGCGCGGTTCGCGACAGTCCTGGAGAACCCCGCCCTGATCACCGCGGCCGAACAGGCCGAGACCCTGCAATTGATGGGCACCGGGTGGGCCGACGACGCGGCGGCGTGGCGGGAGGCCGTGAGCGCGCACCGCGCCCAGACGCGCGAGACGCTTCGATCCGTCGAGATCATCCCGCCCGCCGACATCACCCTGCTCGGCTCCAGCGCACCGCTGCAGTTCACGGTTCGCAACGATCTGCCGTGGCCGGTTTCGGTCGTGATGCTGGCCACACCGAACGACCCGCGGCTGCGGGTGCAGGCCGCCACCGAGGTGGAGGCGGGTCCCCAGCGCAACACGCGCGCCGACGTGCCGGTCGAGGCCCGCGTGGGCACCGGCGAGTCCACCATCGTGCTGCAGTTGCGCAGCCGCGCCATGGTGTCCATCGGCGACCCGATCACGGCGGCCGTCTCGGTGCGCGCCGAGTGGGAGACGGTGGGTGTGGTCGCCGTCAGCGCCATCGCCGCCCTGCTCCTCGTGATGGGCGTCATCCGCACGGCGCGACGGGTGCGCGCACGCCGCGCCGCGGCGGCGTCCTCCGGGGGTGCGGATGGCTAGCATCGGCCGGGCCAGCGCCCTGGTCGGCGCCGGAACGCTCGTATCGCGCATCACCGGGCTGGTGCGCAACATCGTCCTCGCGGCGGCGCTGGGTGCCGTAGCCTCGGATGCCGCCGATGCGTTCGCGATCGCGAATCAGCTCCCGAACAACATCTACGCGATCATCTCGTCGGGCCTGCTGGCCGGTGTGGTCGTCCCGCAGATCATCAAGGCGGCATCCCACCGCGACGGCGGCAGTGCCTTCGTCTCGAAGCTGCTCACCCTCGGCGTCTCGGTGCTCGCCGCGGTGACCGTGCTGGCCGTCGTCGCTGCGCCCCTGCTCGTCATGCTCTACGGGGCGGGGCTGAAAGATCCGCGGACGATTGCGCTGACCATCGCGTTCGCGTACTGGTGCCTGCCGCAACTGCTGTTCTACGGGCTGTACGCACTGGTCGGTGAAGTGCTCAACGCGCGTCGCGTGTTCGGGCCGTTCGCGTGGTCGCCGATCGTCAACAACCTCGTCTCGATCGTCGGTTTCGGTGCGTTCATCTGGATCTTCGGCCTGCACACCTCCTCGAGCGGCTGGACCCCCGAGATGATCGCGCTGATGGGCGGGACGGCGACGGCCGGCATCGTCCTGCAAGCTCTCGTGCTGCTGTTGTTCTGGCGGCGGGCGGGGCTGCACGTGCGCCCCGACTTCCGGTGGCGGGGCATCGGTCTGCGCGACATCGGAAAGCTCGCTGGCTGGACGTTCCTCATGGTGGTCGCCGGTCAGCTCGCCGGACTGGTGCAGACGATGGTGCTCGGCACCGCGGCCGGCGAAGGCGCGGGGGTGGCCGCCATCCAGTTCGCCTGGCTGGTGTTCATGCTGCCGTTCTCGGTCATCGTGCTGTCGATCGGGACCCCGTACTTCACCCAGCTGAGCGAACACGTCGCCGCTGGCCGGACCGATGCCGTCCGCGACGACCTCGACGTGTCCACGCGCACCATCGGCGTGCTGATGGTGGCCGCGCTGGCCGCGATCGTCGCCGCGATCGTGCCTATCGCGCGCATCTTCACGCGCGCGCCGGACGAGTCCGTCCAGTTCGCGCTCGTGCTCGCCGCGTTCCTGGTGGCGCTGCTGCCGCTGTCGGTGCAGTTCGTCCTGCAGCGCACGTTCTACGCACATCACGACACCCGCACGCCGTTCCTGTTCACGGCCGTGCAGGCGGCGCTCGTCATCGTCGGCGCCGTCGGCGCGCTGCTGCTCCTCCCGGTGCAGTACCTCGCGGCGGGGATCGCGCTCACGCAGTCCCTGGCCAACGTCGTGCAGTTGGCGTTGGCGGTCATCCTTCTCCGCCGCAAGATCGGCCGCCTCGGCCTGCGCCGTGCGGCGTTCGCGTACCTCCGTTTCCTGGCGGCGGGAATCCCCGCCGCTGCCGCCGGGTGGGGCGTGTTCATCCTGCTGGGAGGCGTCCACGGATGGGCGACCTCCGACCGCGGCCCCGCGGTGCTGGCGATCATCGCGATCGGTCTGGTCGTACTCGTCGTGTACGTCGCGGGGCTGGCGGTGCTGCGGGCACCCGAGCTGCGTTCCGCCGTCGGTATCGCGCGCCGCTTCCTCCCCGGTCGCTGACCGTCTGTGCGCGCACCGCGGCGCGGAATGCGGCGCGGTTACCATGGGTTGTGTCTTACGGGGCCAGGCCCCGCATCCACCCCGCACCCGTCCATCACCCAGGAGGCATCGCCGTGCGACAGGTCATCATCATCGGCTCCGGTCCGGCCGGCTACACCGCCGCCATCTACGCCGCGCGCGCCAACCTCGCGCCCCTCGTCATCGCGAGTTCGGTCGAGGCCGGCGGCGAGCTGATGAACACCACCGAAGTGGAGAACTTCCCCGGGTTCCCCGAGGCGATCATGGGGCCCGATCTCATGACGAAGATGCAGCAGCAGGCCGAGCGTTTCGGTGCCGAGATCGTCTACGACGACGTCGTCGACCTTGACCTGGCGGGCCCGACCAAGACGGTCACGCTCGGCTCGGGTGCGGTGCACCAGGCGGATGCCGTCGTGTTCGCGACCGGGTCGGCCCCCCGCAAGATCGGTATCGACGGCGAGCGGCGACTCTCGGGCCGCGGAGTGTCGTACTGCGCGACGTGCGACGGCTTCTTCTTCCGCGAAAAGGTCATCGCCGTCGTCGGCGGCGGCGACTCCGCGATGGAGGAGGCGACCTTCCTCACGAAATTCGCCTCGAAGGTCTACGTCATCCACCGCCGCGACGAGCTGCGTGCCTCCAAGATCATGCAGGACCGCGCCATCGCCAACGACAAGATCGAGTTCGTGTGGAACGCCGAGATCGCCGACATCCTCGGTGAGGACGCGGTCACCGGCGTCCTGCTGCGCGACACCGTCGACGGCACCGAGCGTGAACTGCCGTTGGACGGTGTGTTCGTCGCGATCGGAAACGACCCGCGCACCCACCTCGTGCACGACAAGCTCGCGTTGACGCCCGAGGGCACGGTGCAGGTCGACGGCCGGTCCTCGCGTACGTCGATCCCGGGCGTGTTCGCGGCGGGCGATGTCATCGACCCCACCTACCGGCAGGCAGTCACGGCGGCCTCAAGCGGCACGGTGGCCGCCCTCGACGTCGAGCACTACCTGGCGGGGCTCGGCGAGGCGGGGGCACCGGCCCCGGATGCCGCCGAGATCGACGGCCTGCCCGACGCCGACGCGGCCTGACGGAACAATTCCCGGCGCCGCGGCGTTCCAACCGACATTCCCCTCTCACGCGTCAAGGAGACAAAACATGACCGCAACGGCCACGAGTGAAAGCACCTGGCAGCAAGACGTAATCGAGGCCGAGGGCCCGGTTCTCGTCGACTTCTGGGCCGCATGGTGCGGCCCGTGCCGCATGGTAGGCCCGATCCTCGATGAGATCCAGTCCGAGCACGCCGACAAGATCACGGTGCTAAAGCTGAACGTCGACGAGAACCCGAACCTCGCCATGGAGTACCAGATCACGTCCATCCCGGCGATGAAGGTGTTCCACAAGGGTCAGGTCGAAAAGAGCATCGTGGGCGCGAAGCCGAAGTTCGCGCTCGAGCAGGACCTCGCCGACTACCTCTGAGCGGTCCTCACCGTCACGATGCGCGGGTGCGTACCGACGCATCCCACGTACGGTGCGGTTCGCTGCCGAGCAGCCGCCACACCGCCCGGATCAGCGGCGGGTAGTCCAGCCCGATCTGCCGCAGCACGCGTTCGCTGCGCGCTGCGGTCGGGCGGACACCGCCGTCCCCGGCGATGTTCTCGGCGCGCAGCGTCAGCACCACGAGTTCGTCGACCGTGGGGAGGTCTTCCATGAAGTCCCACGGATCCTCCCCGGCGCGCAGCCGCTCATCAACGATCACCGAGAGCTCATCGGCCGCCTCGGCACGCAGCAACTCGAGACTGGCCCGCGGGGGCACGTTCGGCTGCTGACTCACCCCTCCAGCGTACGCGGCGCCAGGATGCGCAGGATCAGATCCAGTCGTCGTCGTCG
>NZ_JBKEAY010000039.1:0-16751 GCF_047972865.1 Microbacterium sp. | reverse complement strand
TGTCCGGCGCCGCTGGCGGCGTCGGTCTCGGTCGCGACCGGGTTGCTGATGACGAGGTGGCCGACGGCCGTGTTCGAGGCGGGCACGTGGTAGAACCGGTGGTTCACCTCGGGGGCGCCGCCGCCGAACTGGTCGTCCATCGCACCGCGCGCGATCAGCCAGTCGACGAGCTCGATGCCCTCGGACCCGGCCTCGTCGACGTACTCCAGGTGGTGCCATTCGGTGAGGCCCAGCGGGTCGGCGATGAGGTGGTCGAGGAACGCGTTGTCCCATTCGGCGTTGATGAGTCCGGCGCGCGGACCCTGCAGCTGGTGGCTCATGCCACCGGTGCCCCAGATCTGGATGTTGAGCTCGGGGCCGTCCCACTTGTCGAGGGCGCGGCGGATCGCCTTGCCGAGCTCGTAGCAGCGACGCCCAGACGGAACCGGGTACTGCACGACGTTGACGGCCAGCGGAATCACCCGCACCGGCCATTCTTCGGGCTGGCCGTACACCAGCGACAGCGGCACGGTGAGCCCGTGGTCGACGACCATCTCGTTGACGAGGGTGAGGTCGAAGTCGTCCTGGATGACCGACTGCGCGATGTGCGCGGCCAGCTCCGGGTACCCCTTGACGTCGGGCACCGGACGGGGGCCGTAGCCTTCATCGGCCACCTGGTACTCCGCGCCGGTGCCGAGCACGAACGTCGGGATCAGCGACGAGTCGAAAGCGGTGGCGTGGTCGTTGTAGACGACGATGACCACGTCGGGAGTGTTCTCCTTGGCCCACTGGCGAGTCCACTCGTAGCCGTCGAAGACCTTCTTCCAGTACGGTTCTTCGGTCTTGCCGAGGTCCATCGCCGCGCCGATGGCGGGGACGTGCGGGGTGAACAGCGCCGAGGTGTACTTCGCGGGCGCGTTTGGCCGCATGGTCTCGGCCTTCTCGCCGGGCTCCGGAGGGGTCCAGCCGTCGAGGTCCTTGAGACGGTTTCCCTCGGGACGACGACCGCCCGAGACCATCATGTCGCGGTAGGCCGCCTCGCTCATGCCGGTCATCGAGCCGGCCATCTGCTGGAAGCTCAGCCCGTGGGTCGCACCCAGCTTGGCGAGGAAGTAGATGTTCCCGCCCTCGGCCATCGCCGCGTTGAGGTCGAGGTCCATGATCGCCTGCTTCTGGGCGTCGTTGAGGGGCCACTCGTCGATGTAGGCCTTGCGATCGGCGAGGTAGCGCTCGCGGTTCTCGGGCTTCATCATCGACATGCAGAACTGGTTGAGGTGGTACCCCTTCCGAGCCTGCTCGGCATCGAAGATGATCGTGCCGGGGATGTCTTTGTACGGCTTGTCGAGTGCCATGTCATTCTCCTTCTGGCCAGTAGAGTCGCCGCGGGTTGTCGACGAGCAGCTTGCGCTGCGCCTCCGACGTCGTGGCGACGTGTGGGATGTAGTCGACCAGCAAGCCGTCATCCGGCATGTGGTCTTTGAGGTTCGGGTGGGGCCAATCGGTGCCCCACAGCACGCGGTCGGGGAACTCTTCGACCACGCGTCGGGCGAACGGCACCACGTCGGTGTACGCGTTCTGTTCGCCGTCGAGAGCCCGGGGACCGGTGTTGCTCAGCCTCTCCGGGCACGAGACTTTGGTCCACACGTTCGGGTTCTCGCGCAGGAAACGCAGGAACAGGCCGAACTCGGGACCGTCCGGATCCTTGCTGACATCGGGTCGGCCCATGTGGTCGACGACGACGTCGGTGGGGATCGCGGAGAAGAAGTCGTAGAGGTCGGGAAGATCTTCCGCCTCGAAGTAGATCACGACGTGCCACCCAAGCGGCGCGATCTTGGCCACGATCTCGTCGAGCGAGTCCGTCGGCGCCCGGTCGACGAGGCGCTTGACGAAGTTGAAGCGGACGCCGCGCACTCCGGCGGCGTGCAACTGGGCGAGCTCGTCGTCGGTGACGTCGCGCCGAACCGTCGCGACGCCGCGGGCACGGCCGCCGCTGCGGCCGAGGGCGTCGACGAGCGCTCGGTTGTCGGCGCCGTGACAGGTGGCCTGCACGATGACGTTGCGGTCGAATCCGAGGTGGTCGCGCAACGCGAACAGCTGGTCGGCGGAGGCGTCGCACGGCGTGTATTTGCGCTCGGGTGCGTACGGGAACTGCGCTCCCGGCCCGAACACGTGACAGTGTGCGTCGACCGCTCCGGCGGGCACCCGGAAGCGCGGGGTCGACGGACCGTCGTACCAGTCCAGCCACCCCGGGGTCTTCTCGAACCCGCCGCTCGTGTCTCCGTGCGCCACCGTCAGTCCTCCACGTACTCGAGGCCGGCGGCGGCGAGCGGCTCGCGCATGCCGTAGATGTCCAGGCCCAGCACGCCCTCGCGGAACTTCTGGCGTTTGGCCTCCTCGTTGTCTTCGCGCTGCTGGCTGGCATCCGCCACCGCGCCGACCAGGGCACGCGGGACGACCACGACGCCGTCGACATCGGCGACGACGACATCGCCGGGGTGGACGAGCGCGTTGGCGACGACGACATCGACGTTGACCGAACCCAGGGTTGCCTTCACGGTGCCCTTGGAGTTGATCGCGCGGGAGAACACCGGGAAGTCCATCTTTTCGAGGTCGGCGACATCGCGCACTCCCCCGTCGATGACGAGCCCGCCGCAGTCGCGGGAGCGCAGCGAGGTCGCGAGCAGTTCGCCGAAGAAGCCGTCTTCGCTCTCGGTGGTGCACCCCGCCACGAGCACGTCGCCGGCCTGTACCTGCTCGGCCGCAACATGGAACATCCAGTTGTCACCGGGCTGCAGCAGCACCGTGACCGCGGGCCCGCACAGCTTCGCGCCCTGATAGGCGGGCCGGACGTAGGGGCGCATCAGTCCGACGCGTCCCATCGCTTCGTGGATGGTGGCCACGCCGAACTGCGACAGGCGCTCCACGTCGGCGGGGTCGGGTCGCTCGATGTTCGTGCGAACGATGCCGAGGTTGTTCAGGCGCATGGTGTTCCTCTCAGAGTCCGCGTGCGGTCAGGGCCCGGTCCAGGCGCGGATACACCCGGCGGGCGTTGCCCTCGAAGACCTGGGCGCGCTGGTCGTCGGTCAGGCTGGTGGTGGCGTCGACGTACCGCTTGGTGTCGTCGAAGTAGTTCCCGGTGCGCGGGTCGACGTCACGGACGGCGCCGATCATCTCGCTCGCGAACAGGATGTTGTCCGCGGGGACCACGCTTGTGAGCAGATCGATGCCGGGCTGGTGGTAGACGCAGGTGTCGAAGAAGACGTTGCCGAGCAGATGTTCTTCGAGCTCGGGCTTGCCGAGCGCCATCGCCAGGCCTCGGAACCGGCCCCAATGGTACGGGACAGACCCTCCGCCGTGAGGGATGACGAACTTGAGGTCGGGGAAGTCGCGGAACAGGTCGCCCTTGAGCAGCTGCATGAACGCCGTGGTGTCGGCGTTCAGGTAGTGGTCGCCGGTGGTGTGGAAGACCGGCTTCGCCGACGTGGACACGTGGATCATCGCCGGGAGTTCGTATTCGACGAGCTTCTCGTACAGCGGATACCAGGAGCGGTCGGTGAGGGCGGGCGCGGTCCAGAACCCCCCGGAGGGGTCGGGGTTGATGTTGACGGTGACGGCGCCGAGTTCTTCGACGGCGCGGGTGAGTTCGGCCACCGAGGTCGCCGGGTCCTCCCCGGGGGACTGCGGCAGCATCGCGCCCATCGCGAAACGGTCGGGGAACAGGTCGCGCACGCGAGCGCACAGGTCGTTGCAGATGCGGGCCCAGGTCTGGCTGACGGCGAGGTCGCCGATGTGGTGCGCCATGAACGACGCCCGCGGGCTGAAGACGGTCACGTCGCTGCCGCGCTCGTTCATCAGCTTGAGCTGGTTGGCCTGGATCGTCTCGCGGATCTCGTCGTCACTGATCTGCAGGGTGGACGGATCGGGTGCGTCGCCGTCGCCTTTCGTGAAGGCGATCTGCTGGTCGCGCCAGGCTCCCAGCTGAGGCGGCGCTGTCGTGTAGTGGCCGTGGATGTCGATGATCAACGAGTGTCGTCCTTGTCACTGGTGGTGGCGGTGTGCCCCTACGAACGATGCGAACATGTCGCCCCTTATCCCATGACTCTAGGCGCGTCGGCCGCTATGGTCCAATAGATATACTTGCCAGCATCCATAGAGGGGATCGATGCATGGCCGTGCCCGATCTGAATCAGCTGCGCACGTTCGTCGTGCTGTACGAGTTGCGCAGTCTGACGGCGACCGCAGCGCTGCTGCACGTGACACAGCCGACCGTCAGCTACACCCTGGCGCGGTTGCGCGAACGGTTCGGCGACGATCTGTTCCGCCGCGAGGGTCACGTCATGGTGCCGACGGCGCGGGCGACGCAGTTGTTCGGCCCGCTGCACGAGGCGCTCGCCCAGATCGACGCGACCGTCAGCGACACCGACGTCTTCGATCCAGCGGGTTTCACGGGAGAGCTCACGCTGGGTCTCACCTCGATCGGCGAGCAGACCTTCCTGCCGCCGATCATGGTCGCCCTCGCCCGCGAGCGGTCGACCGCTCGGCTCGACGTCAAACGTCTCGACGCCGACCAGGTCGAGGAGTCGCTCGTGCGCGGCACGCTCGATCTCGCCCTCACGGTCTCGTCGATGGACGCGTCCCGACTGTGGCGGACTCCCGTGCGCAAAGTGGAGTACGTCGCGCTGTCCTCCGGCGAGCATCCGCTGCCGCCGACCGGGCCGGACATGTTCGCGGGGCGCGGGTTCGTGCGGGTGTCCTCCCGCGGCGGCCACGTCTTTCCGCTGCAGGCGCTGCTCGAGCACGGCCTCATGCCGCAGGTGGCGCTCTCCGTCGAGGAGTACGGCACGCTCCCCGCGCTCCTGGAGGCCACCGACCTGGTGTCGCTGCTGCCGCGTCACGTCGCGGAGGTCTTCCGCGGCTGGTTCCCCGGTCTGCGCATCGCCGACCTGCCCTGGCCGGGGCAGAGCACCCCCGTCGCGCTGTTCACCCGCCGCGAATCGGGACTGTCCCCCGTGCAGCGCTGGTTCCGCGACGTCGTCTTCGACGCGGTGAGGGAGTCGTAGCGCGGCGCACGCCGGGGGTGGGACGTCAGTCGATCCGAGAGGCGCGAATCTGCCGGATGCGACCGGAGCCGCCCCAGGCGCGGTCGGCGGTGAGAACGTCGACGTTGAGCCGATCGCCCAGCGCCAAGCACAACCGGTCACCGAGCGAGAGCCCGTTCCCGGTGTGCCACCGAGCAGCGGCGCGGTCGCCGTCGGCGCGACTGACGGGTTCGACGACGATCCCGTAGCCGTCCAGGAGCGCACGGGCGAGATCCCAGTCGGCACCACGCGACCGTACTTTCTGGGCGACCTCCGACCAGTTGGCCGCGCCTATCACCGCTCCCGCTTCGAGCGCGGCCTCGACGAGGTCGGCTCCGGCCTCGCCCTGCAAGAAGGCAAGGACGGCGGAGGCGTCGAGCACCGCCGTCATGCGGCGTCGTCATCCTCGCCGAGTGCGTCCGCGCGGCGCTGTTCGATCAGGTCGTCGACGAGACTCGGGCCGCTCAATTGGTCACGCACGATCGCCTTGGCCTGATCGCGGGTCGCGACGACGACGCCGCGGTCGGTCTCGATGAACATCAGCGACGTGCCCTGCTCCCAGTGCTGGCTCTCGCGCAGCGGCAACGGCACCACGAGACGCCCGCGATCTCCCACCGCCGCAGTGTGAGTGGTACTCATAGAGCGATGGTACCACCGGCCCGCGTGTCCGTTCAGCGTCGGGTGCGGTTCCAGCTGGCCTTCGCCGGGGTCAATGGGGTGCGCACGTGGATCGCCCACGTCGAATGCGGGTGGATGCGCAGAACCGCGGTCTCCCAGAACGCACGCGCCTCCTCCGAGAGCTTCGGCAGCACGGCATCCTTGTCGACCTCGTCCTCCGGCTTGGGACGAAGCGTCTTCCACACCAGCTGCACCTCGGGGGCGCCGGTCGGGATGCCGTCGATCTCGGTGACGGCGCGGTCCCACGGCAGCTGCAGCCGGGGGTCACGGCGATACACCCACCGATCGGCGGTGCCGTCTTCGATGTTGATCTGCAGCACCCACGCGGCGCGTTCCGGGTCGTAGACGCGCACCGAGGGGACGCTCGCGTCGGGGGCATCCGCCCATGCCGTCACCGTGCTGTCGTCGACGATCCAGGCGCTCAATCCGTCGGGCAGGTCCGTGATGAGCTGCTCGACCGAGGCGGCGATGGTGCTGACGGTGGCGTTCTCACGCTCCTGCAGCGGGGAGCCGTGCCACTGGTCGTAGGCGCTCTCGGCCGACAGCCACCAGCGCACGTCGGTGCCGGCGAGCAGTGTCGCGACCTCGGGCGTCGGGAGCAACGTCCAGGCGGTGTCGGCGTTGGGTGCGGATTCAGCCATGCGTCCTATTCTGCCCGAGCGTCAGGACGGGATGCTGTCGACGAAGCCCCGCAGTGCGCGGACCAGCCGGTCGGGTTCGGTCACCATCGGGAAGTGTCCTGTCGCGATCTCGGCGATCTGCCACCCCGGCTCGTCCCGCACGAGCCGCCGGATCGAGTCGATCGTCGGGTACGCCGGATCGGTGCAGTCGACGAACAACCGCGGCAGCGACCGGACGAGCGCGCCGTCGTAGTCCAGCGGCACCCGGTACATGCCGAAAGGGTGCAGCACGTGCCGACGGCACAACCACGCGGCATCCTCCGCGCTCAGCGCGAAGCCCTCCGTGGGATCGGGCGGCGGGAGGGCGTTGTCGTGCTCGGCGGCAGCCGCCAGGCGCGCCTCGGCGATCTCTGGCGGGTGGGCCACGCCCCAGCCCTCCCCGGGGCGCGGGTACATGGCATCCACGTAGACCAGTCCGCGAAGGGCCCCGGGTCGCGCCTCCTGCAGCTGCGCGGCGGCGCCGGTGATCACCATGCCGCCGTAGCTGTGCCCGACCAGGATGATGTCATCGAGCTCTTCGGCCTCGACCAAGCCGATCACGTCATCGATGTGGGTCTGCAGTGAGATATCGGGCCGGCGCAGGTGCGCGCGTTCGCCGTCGCCGGTGAGAGTGACCGCATGCACCTCGTAGCCGGCCTCGCGCAGCGGCCCGAGGATGCGGCGCCAGACCCACGCGCCGCCCCAGGCGCCGTGCACGAGAACAAGGGCCGGTCTGGATGCGGGCATGGAGTGCTCCCCTCGACGTGGTTCCCGCGCTCGCGGGCGGACGTGTGGAGGCTACCAGGATGCAGCGGGTTCGGACACCGCGGCAGCGTTCCGCGCGACGCACCCGTGATCAGACCGTCGGGTCGCTGCGCACAGTCACAAACTCCACGTCCCACAGATCGGACAGCGAGACTCCGGCTACGCGGTTGAAGAGCTCGAGGTGTTGTCGCTCGTGGTCCACGAACCCATCGTCCGAACCGTCGACCTCGTCGAAGACCTCCTCGACATCAAGCGGTTCGCCCTGGTCTTCGGCGATCTCACCATCCATGAGCACACGAAGCCGTTCCTCGCCTCCTCGCGCCTCCCAAACATAGGTGTCAGACACGCTGCTGACCACCACGGTGTACACCTGGCGACCGAGTGCCTCCGCAAGTTCCTTCGACGCTTGTCCGCCGATCGAATCGATCAGGACGACCCGATCCCCGACCTGCGTCCCCATCACGTCCATCGAGTGCTCGGCCTCGTCGAACGGCATCGGCGTCGAGTCTTCGACCCCGACCTCGGCCAGCGTCGTCCCCTCGATCACCGACAGCGCGATATTGACACCCATCGACTCTCCCCTTCGTGATCCACCACGATGACCCTACTCACGAGTCCCGACACGCGTCGGGCGTTATCCCCATGAACCCGCTCAGAACCGCGGACAGAAACTCACGAAAGGTCTCGAAGGCGTCGACGAGATCGCCGGAGGGCTTATCGAGTCTGAGATACTTCGCGCTCACCGTGTCGTAGACGAACCAGTCGATGTTTCCGTCTCCGAGGAAGGTGTAGCGAGTGTGTTCTGGAAGCTCGTGCCAGAGCAGGTTGCACGCGATGAGGGCACCGTCAGCCGACGGGTCCCGCGGGTCGATGTCGACGCTCAGGTCGGCATCGGTCCGGTAGAGACGATTGCCGTCGTACTCGACGCCGTTTTGGACGTCCCAGAACTCGATGACCTCCGAGGGAATGGTCAACCCGTATGCCCGCTCGGCCAGCGCCACGAGAGCACGTGCATTGTCCGCCGGCAGCGGCGGCACGTCTCCAAACTCCGCGTTGAGATCGTTGATCCGTTGCAGGCTGTCCCGCCACGTAACCCTGACCCGCTCCACGCCAGAACGCTAACACGGTCCGCCGCACCTGGTGGCGACGAACGGACGAAAGGGCCGCCTCCGCAGCATCGGAGATTGCCTGGCCGAACATGGCCGAAGCTGGCGCAAATTCCACGACTTCCCGTACTCGCGCGCCGCGTCAACGTCGACGAATCGAAGGCCCGTGGGTACGACGTCGTATCGACGGCCACCGCGATCGGGGATGCGCCGGCATCTGAACAGGCCCTGCGCAGTCTCCTCAAGCCGGGTCAGCGACGCATCCACTTCAAGCGTGAGAGCGACAGTCGACGCCGCCAGATCCTCTCGCGCATGCGCGCTCTCGACATACGCGTATCCGTGTGGGTCGTCAAGCATCGGTCAGACAAGGACGCGCGGCCGCTATCCCTCGGTGCACTGGCTGAGGAGGCCGTCCGCGCTGGCGTGGTGCACCTGATCATCGAACGAGACGAGTCCGTCGAGCGCGCCGACCGCCGACTGATCGCGGAGGCGATCCGCCGTGGTGGATCATCGGATATGCAGTACCGGCATGTCGCTCCACACGAGCATCCGCTGCTCCGGGCGAGTGACGCCGTCGCATAGTGCTACTCGAACGGCGGCGACTGGATCCGTCGCGTCGATACGATCGTCGATTCCCGAGTCACCCGGCTGCAGAAACACGTGAGCCTGGCTCGTCATACCGTCCGGAAGACTGCCAGGCCCCGAGGGGCTATTGCCCGCCGTGCTACACATATGCCTCGGTGGGTCCGTGACGGGCCTGCGACGTGTTCTCGACGCCTCAACCGTCACAAAACCGCCACAACGGCCGTCGCAGCATCCCGTGCTCCCCTCGCGGGGATACGACAAATACCCGATAAATCGGGGGTTTTCATCTGCAGCAAGAGCGGGGCTTGAACTCGCGACCTCACGATTATGAGTTAGTTGCAATGCAGTTCCGACTGCTCACTGACGCTCATTCGTCGCGAAATCCCGCGGTGCGAGTGCTCACTGGTGCTCGTTGCTCATGACGGATTTTACCGCGGTTCCCGGCACACTCCCGGCACAGGTGCCTGTGGCAATGCGGCCACCGCCGCGAGGGATCGTACACAACAAGGAATGGCCCGGCGTCGAAGATCTGTTCTTCACGTCGCGGTGAACGTCGTCACAGCGCTGCGATCGCGGCACTGACGACGCGTGCCGCCTCTTCGGGGCTCACCTTGATGAACCCTTGATGTCCGAGCGAATCTTGCCAGGCGGAGTTCGTTGGCAGCTCAACGAACGACACGTTCTCGACGGTCGTGTACTGCCCGTGGCGGCCGAACAGCTGCGCCGCCTCGTCGTTGATCCGGCCGGCCTGCGCCAGCGCCCACAAGTCATAGAGGTCGCGCGACACGCGTCGGTCCGTCCACGCAGCGAGCTTCGCTGCCACGAATGCCGCCGGAGTCAGGACCCGCAGCCGCGCATCAGGCGCGTCGGTGTAGCGCTGCTCGATATCGACCACCTCCGTCGGCCACCTGGGATAACCCTCGGACGTCAGCAGCTGGACCTGGATGCGGATCCGCCCTACGGCGAGTACCGACGGGTCAGGATGCCGCGTCTCGCCCAATCCTGGCGTGAATACCGCAGTGCCGAGGGTGCGGCGGAACTGCCGCTCGATGACCCTTTGGATCGCAGCACCGGTCTCCCTGCGATCGCCGAGAGCAATGAGGTCGATGTCTTCCGAGAGCCTGTGCTCCGCCAGCAGGGTTCGAGACAAGGCTGTACCACCGAAGAACACAACGCGGTCGGTGCCGAGCGTTGAAATCGCCGCCAGCGCGTGCGAAATGACATGGTCACGGACGACCTGCTCCGGCGAGACTCCGAAGCGCGCCATGACCGCATCTCGCTCACGAGCGTCAAGAACCCCCTGGATTGGCGGGCGCTCAGCCATGGGCGATCCCGTCTCGCTCAAGTTCACCCATCATCTGACGGACGGCGTCGTTGGCCCGCCCCATCCGCTCCACGACGTCAGCCAGATCCTCGACATGTACCTGGCCGCGCAACACCGCCGCGGCGGCGACGGCTTCGTCTGGCACGCCGCCCTGCTTCGGTTTCATCAACAGGTCGTACATCGTCTGCGCCGGCGTGGTCACCAGTCCGTCCCCGAGCTCGGTCGGTTCGACGGCTACGTCAAGCTTGTTCAAGTCGCGCGGCACAAGATGAAGCGTCCCGCCCCGCTCGAGCTCGACAGGTGCCCGGCCCGCAGCCGGCACCGCAACCGTGGTGACGGCAAGCGCGCGGGGAATCGCCGCCCAATACCGGGCGGCACCGATGCCCATGAGCACTGCGTTTCGGTTCCCGAACCGGGCCGTCGCCACTGCAAGGCCGCCCGTCTCGACCGTGGGCTGCCATGTCCGCCCATCCTGCCCGCCGGGCGGCGCCGCATATACGCCCTGGGCGAGACGCGTGATCGCGCCATGGTCCACGAGCGCGTCGAGCGTCCGCCACACGTTGGTCCCGAAATCGCGTAGTTCGACGTATCGAAGAGTGCGCAACGGAGCTCGCTCAATCGCACGGATCAGGTCAAGATCAGTGGCCATCTCCAACCTCCGTCGGATTTACTTATGCTCAGTATACGCGTAACGTATATTGAAACTCAGTAACTCGCGCGGATCAGGTGAGTAGGGTTGCTGCACGACGAACAGCGGCGACATGACGAGCCGAGAAGCGGCACTGAGCGAAGGATCCCTATCCGGGCATTGCACGCATGAGGAGCCTCGTGGGCAGCTCGGCGTCCTATCCCAAGACGGCGGTGACGGCGTCGGCTGCGATATTGACAGATGTCGTCGAGCTGACCATCGTTCCTTGGACGATCGCCCAAACGTTCTCATCGAGTGCGTAGCCAAGGTAAGTTCCTATACCTTCGGGGACCCCTTTCGAGAACATGGCGATGTCGCCGCGCGTGGTGTGTTCGTACTTGTCTGACGCTTCAAGCGCAGACACAAGCTCCGATGCCGACGCCGCATCGACTGCGAGAAGGATCACGTAGAAGCCGCCGTCGGAATACGGGATGCCGTAGCTGCAACCGACCGCATCGGTCGCGGTTTCGAACGTCTGACGTGCTGCCGGCCCCAGCACAGACGGCGCCTCGATCGCATCGAGGGTGCCGGGGCCTTCCACCCGGTCGTCGTTGAGAGTGACACGGATCTGCTCGAGACTAAGCAGATCCGCGCAATTCGGTACTGCAACCGTCTCCGACGATCGTGTGGGATCAGGTGTCGGTGTCAAGCTCGGTGTCTCAGCGGCCAGCGACACGCCGTCTGTGTCGGGCGATGCCGACGAGACGGTGCCAGGCGGCTTTGCTGAACATCCGCAAAGCGCCAAGAGCAGTGCTGTCAGAACTGCGATCCGGACACGGCGCGAGGGCATGCCCGATCTTATCGACCGGCGCCACTGGCTACCGTGGGGCAGGATCCTCTTGCTGGCATTGCGCGACAGCGGGAGGGTGTTGGGCATGGCCACCGCGGGGCCAAGCGCGCTAGAATTCTGTACATGACGGTACTTTCTCTAGCAGACGCGCGGGCATCATTGAGCAAGCACATCGAATCCGCGGCGACCACGCATGAGCGTTTCGAGATCACCCGCAACGGTGCTCGGGTCGCGGTGCTGATGAGCGCCGAGGATTACGACTCGCTCGCGGAGACGGTGGACATCCTGAGTAGCCCTGACGAGGTCGCAGAGTTGCGGACCGCGATCGCCGAGCTCGAGTCGGGCGATGTGTCGTCTGCGGATGAGGTTCGCGCGGCGATGGTCGCGCGCGGTCGGCTCGCCGAGTGAGCGTCGCGTACGAAGTCGTTTTCACCCGATCGGCCAGGCGCGCGCTGGAGATCACGCTCCCAGAGGCCGTGGCGGCAGCGGCCTTCGAGTTCATCGTCGGCCCCCTGGCAGGGAACCCGCGGAGAGTCGGGAAGCCCTTGCGTGAGCCGCTCGCGCCGCTGTACTCAGCTCGCCGGGGCGAGTATCGAGTGCTGTACCGGATCGAGGACGATCGCCTCATCATCGAGATCGTCACCATCGAGCACCGCCGAGACGCCTACCACCGTCGATAGACATCGGCTCGCGCAGCCAAGGGAAGACCCCGCCGGCAACGCGGCGGAGCCGATAGGTTCAGAAGAGGTGAGCCTCGCAGGTGGCCAGGAACGCCGTCCGGCGTTTCTGGAGTTCCCGGTGGACGGTGGCGCGGGAGACGCTGAACAGTGCGGCGACCTCCGCCTGCGTGTACTCGCCCCGGTCCTGAACCTCGAACAGCAGCTTGCGTTGCGTCAGCGAGAGCTTTAGCTGCTTGCCCTTCAACCTGCCTTTCGCCTTGGCGACTGCCATTCCCTCCTTGGTTCTCATGCTGATCAAGTCGCGTTCGAACTCCGCGACCATCGCGAGAACGTTGAACAGCAGCCGCCCGACCGGATCGGTGGGGTCGTATCGGCTGCCGCCAAGGCTCAGCGCGACCCCCTCCGTCGTCAACTCGTCGGCGATGTCCCGCGCGTCCTTCACCGACCGGGCCAGCCGGTCGAGCTTGGTCACCACGAGGGTGTCGCCCTCACGGACGGCGGCGAGAGCTTCGCGAAGGCCGGGCCTGGCTCGGTTCGTGCCGGTCAGCCCATGATCGACATAGATGTTCGCATCGCGAACTCCCATGCGCAGCAACGCGTCGCGCTGGGACGTGAGGTCTTGATCAGTGGTCGAGACCCTGGCATATCCAATCTGTATTCCATCCATCCGCTCAGCCTCTCAGGGGATCTTGAGTGTCACTTCGCTCGGATCCATATCCGGGCAGTGCACGTTGGTGGGGCGTCGCGGGCGGGCGGCGCAGCCTCGGCGGGGACGTGGTTGGTAGTCTTGCCGGTGCCGCGCACGAGTTGAGGAGGTGGTACCCGATGAACGTATCGACATGGGTGCTCCTCGCTGAGGTCACGGTCGGGCGATAGAGGGCCCGGGAGCGCCCACTCCCTGGCATCCCGAAAGGCACCCTCGTGCGATTCACCTCTGACCCGCGACTCGAAGACGGACTTCTCGAGCGCAACTTCACCCGCGACGGCATCCCCGGCATCCTGTGGGCGCCGGATTCCGCCTCCCCGGCGACACCCGTCCCGCTGATCCTGCTCGGCCATCCCGGCGGACCGCAGCAGATGCGACCGCGCCTGGCCGCCCGCGCTCGGCGCAGCGCCGCGGACGGGTTCGCCACCGCCGCGATCGAACTCCCGGGAGGCGGGGACCGACCCGCGCTCCCTGCGGTCGACGAGGCACGCGCCGACCTACGCCGCGTCCTGGCGGAGGGCACCTCGGTCACCGACGACATCGTCCGGCGGCTCATCCTCCCGCTCGTCGAGGCTGCGGTGCCGGAATGGCAAACCGTGCTCGACGCGCTACTGGCGCTTCCCGAGATCGGTGGACCGGTGGGCTATTAGGGTGGGCCGATCGCAATAGGCATCCGTCTCGCACGTGTCGATCCGCGGATCGTTGCGGCCGGTCTGTTCGCCGGCAGTTATGTTCCGGCGGAGATGATTGAGGAAGCCCGCGCCGTCTCGATCCCGCTCCACGTCCTGCTGCAGTGGGACGATCGCGGGCAACGACCGCCAGATGGCGCTCGACTTGTTCGACGCCACGCAATGTTCAGGGCGTTGCCGGGCCCGAGCCCGATTCGGGAGGGCACGGTGAACCGCGGTTTCCCGAACGCGAACACGTGCCCGGTGTCCAGTTCGGCGATGGGGTCGAGAACGAACTCGCGGATGGCGTCGCCAGGCGGGGTCATGCTGGCCGTGACCCCGGACGAGTGCCATGGGTAGAGCTCGAAGAAGACGCCGTCCGCGGTGGGTCAGGACGGGTCCCCGAGCAGCCGGCGGGCGAACGCGAATCGGTTCTGGTAGAAGCGATTCGGTCCGGCGAACGTCTCCCAGTCGCTGCTCGCGTAGGGGACACCGGCCGCCCAATCGTGGTACCTGGTGCGCGTCAGCTGTTCGAAGAACACCCCACCGGGCGATTGGAACTTCGGGACCGCCGCACCCGGATTCAGCCCGAGCATGACGATCGGTGCATCGTTGCCAAGCAGGCGGCCGGTGTAGGGCTCAGGGAAGACGTCGAGTCGGGCTTCGCCGTGACCCGTGCCGCGGTAAGAGTTGAACCATGGCAGCAACGACGTGGGGACGTCCCGATCGCCGGCGATCCAACGGCCGATGAGTTCGTCCCAGAAGTCCACGAGGCCTCGCAGGTCCGTCATGACTCGACCATAGCGACCAACCATCGGTTCGACCCGCCACGTGCCCGGCGGCGGTGATCGGCTGGCGACGCGCTATTGAGCGTTGAACCGCCCAGACCAGGAGCGCGAGGACTCGGAGCACTGCCACGGTGTTCGTGATGGTTGGCCGCGCGCCATCGGCTGTTCGCAGTGTCGACCAACGGCCCGCCCCGCGCCGACCCTTACGGTGAGAAAAAGCAGCGAGGTCGGCTCGGCAGACCGACAGGGATGAGGACGATATGGCCAACACGCAGGCCGGCTGGTATGAGGACGGCTCGGGAACGATGCGCTGGTGGGATGGTCAGAAGTGGACGGACTCCGTCCAGCCGCCAGCCCCCAAGGAGCCGGGATTGGAAGGGATTCGGTAACGCGGAGGCGACGGAACAGGCCTCAGCCGGTCGAAGGACATGCACACCCGTGCGAACGGCGAAGGAGGGTTATGCTCAAGAGCCGTGTCTCCGGAAAGCCCACGATGGCGACGAAACCCGCCTCTCCAATTCGCCCGCAGGTCGGTGCTCGTGCGCGCATCGATCCAGGCGTGGACCGCTACGTGACCACCACGACCGTCGATGTGTCACATACCCGGTGCGAGGTGAAGCACGATGATGGCGCCTCGAACGGGCGCTCGTGCGTGCAGAGCGCCGCCCGGGAGCGTTTGCCCAATAATCGCGAGGTCACGCGGAGTGACGCCCTCTCCAGAAGTCGCACTGAGTACTCGTTGGTGCTCATTGGTCGACACTGAAGCGTCCGCGTGCGCATGCCGGGGCCCGTGTGCCGGGAGATCTGCTGTCCTTGGATGCCGTTTTTCCCGGCACACTCCCGGCACAAACCGAGTCTCCGCCCGCGGGCCGAAACCGCGAGCAACGCAAAAACCCCCGGAATTCCGGGGGTTTTCATCTGTAGCAGGAGCGGGGCTTGAACCCGCGACCTCACGTTGGGTGCTCAAGTCTCGACCCACCTCGAGATCGTTGGACGGGACATGATTTGTCTGGTTGGCCTGGGGTTATTCCGCGTCGAAGATGAGGTGCAAGGCGTCCGGGATTCCGAGGAGCGCCGGATCGGGTGCAATTGTGATGAGTTCCCACGCGCATCAATTCTCGTCAGCGCCAGAGGCTGGACGCTTCCCAGCCGGCGGGGGCACCCATCGAAGTGAGCTCGAGGCCGCTGCCTGCGGGGAAACTGCGCACGACCGCTGGCAGGAGTCGCGTGTTCGCGCCAAGGGTGTTCTGCGCGAGGTGCTGAAGGAGCGAGAGCATCGCGAAGGTGCTGTCCTTCGCCGACTCAATCGCGTCGAAGCCCGGGTACGTGCCGCGACGCGGAAGCTTCGGCGTCAGCGAGTAGTACCGGTTGTACAGGCGCGAATGGTGCGCGCACACGTTCCGGACGACGTTCAGCGCCCGGATCCACGACTTCAGCTGCGCGGCGTTCAGCCCGAAGGCACGTGCGACTTCATCGCGGACACCGAGCGGCGCGAAGCTGAACAGGTACGAGAGTGCTCCCCAATCGAGGACGTCGACCGCTACCCAGATGGGGACGATCGAGCTTCGCTTCTCGCGGTGGTGGACGATGAACTCCTCACGGGAGTCCTTGACCTGCCGGTCGAGCTTCGCGATCCAAACCGGGTAATCGGACGCGCGGTCCACAGAGAGCAGTTCGGGCTTACGGTGGATCATCGGATCGACCCCGCCAAGGTGATACCCGAGCAGCGCGCGGAGGTAGGTCTCGACGTGCTGAAGCGGTCCGAACGCTGCAGCGCGGAGTCGACTATCGAACTCCCAGATCGCTTCGATCTGTGCGGGCGACGTACCCGGGCGGAAGCGACCCGTGCGCACGCCGCTCGCGTCCTTGAAGCGGAACGGGTAGGAATAGCCGCTCAGCGTGTAGTAGCCGACTCGCCGGAGCAGTGCCATCGCCGCATCGTCGTCGTCGATCACAATCCCGCGATCCACGAGGAGGTCGACCTGCTCGCGGTACGTCTTGTGCGGCTTCGGTTCCACGACCTCGTGCTCCGGGAGAAGAAAGACCGGCCCTGGACTCCTGAAGGAGCGGAACCGGTCGTGTTGATGCCAACGCTATCACGCCCGCCCGACATCGCGGCGGAACTATGTAGCCCAGGGTGTCGGCGGCCATGGAAAACTGCCCGTAGGCGGTCACGGGATCTGCCCGTGGGTGGCCAGGAGAACTGCCTGCTGGTGGCCATGAGTTCTGCCCACGTCTGATGGTTCCGCCCCGCGCG
>NZ_JBKEAY010000037.1:0-16013 GCF_047972865.1 Microbacterium sp. | reverse complement strand
CGTCACCAATGACGATCAGCACGTCTTGATGACGACCACCGCCCCGCCGGAACCACCCCGACGGGGCGTTCCCACACCCGAACATCGTCACCAGAGATGCCGCCACCATCGTCATCTAACGTGACGGACGACAAGATCCCCGCGACTGCGCAAGCGCGCGGACTCACACGCACCCCGCACACACCCGCAGAACTGCACAACTCCGCAAATCTGCACAACTCCGCACGACACCCCACCCCCGCATCCGGAGAAACGCAGAGATCCGCGACTGCGCAGGCGTGCGAGCTCACGCGCGCCGGCACACACCCGCAGAACTGCACAATCCCGCAAATCTGCACAACTCCGCACGACACCCCACCCCCGCATCCGGAGATATGCAGATGTCCGCGACTGCGCAGGCGTGCGAGCTCAAGCGCGCCGGCACAATCCCGCAAGTCTGCACAACTCCGCACGACACCCCACCCCCGCATCCGGAGATGTGCAGAAATCCGGGACTGCGCCGGAGTGCGGACTCAGGCGTGCCCGGCACGCTCCATCGCTCGCAGCTCCTTCTTCAGATCCTGCACTTCGTCGCGCAGCCGCGCGGCGAGCTCGAACTTCAGCTCCGCCGCGGCGGAAAGCATCTGCGCGGACAGGTCCTCGATCGTCGCCTCAAGCTGCGCGGCGCCCTCGGCCGCGATCCCCTCGCGCCGCAGCTGCGGCGTCGGGCTCTTGCCCTTTCCGCTCTTGTTCTTCTTCGACAGCAAGTCGGCGGTGTCGCTCGCCTCGCGCGCCAGTGCGTCGGTGATGTCGGCGATCTTCTTGCGCAGCGGCTGCGGGTCGATGCCGTTTTCGAGGTTGTACGCGATCTGCTTCTCGCGTCGGCGCTCGGTCTCGTCGATCGCCGACCGCATGGAATCGGTGACGGTATCGGCGTACATGTGCACTTCCCCCGACACGTTGCGGGCGGCTCGCCCGATGGTCTGGATGAGCGAGGTGCCCGACCGCAGGAACCCCTCTTTGTCGGCGTCGAGGATCGCCACCAGCGATACCTCGGGTAGGTCCAGGCCCTCGCGCAGCAGGTTGATGCCGACGAGCACGTCGTACACACCCGAGCGCAGTTCGGTGAGCAGCTCCACCCGTCGCAGGGTGTCGACGTCAGAGTGCAGATACCGCACCCGTACGCCGTGCTCGCCGAGGAAATCGGTGAGCTCCTCGGCCATCTTCTTCGTCAGGGTCGTCACCAGCACCCGCTCGTCGCGTTCGACGCGCACCCGGATCTGCTCCAAGAGGTCGTCGATCTGCCCCTTCGAGGGCTTCACGACGATGTGCGGGTCGACCAGACCCGTCGGGCGGATGATCTGCTCGACGACACCGTCGGCGATTCCCATCTCGTACCTGCCGGGGGTCGCCGACAGGTACACGGTCTGCCCGATGCGGGCCTTGAACTCGTCGAACCGCAGCGGCCGGTTGTCCAGCGCACTGGGCAGCCGGAACCCGTGATCGACAAGGGTGCGCTTGCGCGAGGCATCACCTTCGTACATCGCGCCGACTTGCGGCACGGTCACATGGGACTCGTCAATGACGAGCAGGAAGTCGTCGGGGAAGAAGTCCAGCAGCGTGTGCGGAGGCTCGCCGGGCTGGCGACCGTCGAGGTGCCGCGAGTAGTTCTCGATGCCCGAACAGAACCCGAGCTGCTGCAGCATCTCGAGATCGAAGGTCGTGCGCATGCGCAGTCGCTGGGCCTCCAGCAGCTTGCCCTGCCCCTCCAGCTCTGCCAGCCGCTCGGCCAACTCGGTCTCGATCGTCCCGATCGCGCGCTGGACCGTGTCGGTGCCGGCGACGTAGTGGGATGCCGGGAAAATTGGGACGCTGTCGAGGCGCTGCACCACGTCGCCGGTGAGCGGATGCAGCATGTAGAGCGCCTCGATCTCGTCGCCGAACAGTTCGATGCGCACCGCGAACTCTTCGTACACGGGAATGATCTCGATCGTGTCGCCGCGCACCCGGAAATTGCCGCGCGAGAAGTCGACGTCGTTGCGGTTGTACTGCATCGCGATGAACTTGCGGATCAGGGCGTCGCGGTCGTATCGCTCCCCCACCTGCAACGCGACCATCGCCCGCAGGTATTCCTCGGGCGCACCCAGACCGTAGATGCACGACACCGTTGAGACCACGACGACGTCGCGTCGGCTCAGCAGCGAATTGGTCGTCGAGTGCCGCAGCCGCTCGACCTCGGCGTTGATCGACGAGTCCTTCTCAATGAACGTGTCCGTCTGGGGCACGTACGCCTCGGGCTGGTAGTAGTCGTAGTAACTGACGAAGTACTCCACCGCGTTGTGCGGCATGAGGTCGCGGAACTCGTTCGCGAGCTGGGCCGCGAGGGTCTTGTTGTGCGCCAGCACGAGCGTGGGCCGCTGCACCTGTTCGACCAGCCACGCCGTCGTCGCCGACTTTCCCGTGCCCGTGGCACCCAGCAGCACCACGTCCGTCTCACCCGCGTTGATGCGCGCCGCAAGCTCGGCGATCGCCTGCGGCTGGTCGCCGCTGGGTGCGTACTCGCTGACGACCTCGAACGGCCGGACGGATCGCGTGGTCTGCATGTGTCCAGCGTAGGCGGGGCCGCCGACATCGCGGCTGCGTTCGCGCACGGCTCAGCGACACACGGCGGCAGCACGTAGTCTGATCGCGATGGAGTTCTTGGTCGGATCGGGGTTGGCAGCGGCAGCGGGCCTGAACGCCTGGATGCCGCTGTTTCTGCTGGGCATCGCAAACCGGTTCTTCGATGTCATCGACTTGCCCGCCGGCTGGGCGTGGCTGTCCAGCGACGTGGCACTGTGGATCACGGGCATCCTGCTCGTGGTCGAGTTCGTGGCCGACAAGATCCCGGCGGTCGATTCGGTCAACGACGTCATCCAGACCGTGGTCCGGCCCGCATCCGGTGGGATCGTCTTCGGCGCCGGTGCGGCGTCGGAGGCCGTTACCGACCCGTCGACGCTCCTCGACGACAACGCGTGGGTGCCGATCGTCGTCGGTATCGTGCTCGCCCTCGCCGTGCATGCCCTCAAGGCGACGGCGCGCCCGGTCGCGAACCTCGCGACGGCGGGACTGGCTGCGCCCGGATTGAGCATGGCCGAAGACGTGTCCGCCTTCGCGCTCGTGGTGAGTGCGATCCTCGTGCCAATCGTCGCCGGCATCCTGCTGATCGGTCTCGTGGCGGCCGCGGTCTTGCTGATCCGCTGGCGGCGTCGGGCCGCGCGCACGCGTCGGGCCGCGACGTCAGAATCTGCCTGAGACCAGTCTTCGCCACAACGCGTCCACCTGGGCGAACGTCTCCTCGAGGTCCCCAGACGTGTCGATGACGACGTCGGCCACCTCCAGGCGGCGGGGGTCCTCGGCCTGCGACGCGATCCTCGCCGCCGCCTCCTGCTCCGACATGCCACGCAGCTCCACCAGTCGCCGGCGACGCACATCGACGGGCGCGTCGGCGACCACGATGAGATCCCACGGGTCGGACAGGCGGGCCTCCACCAGCAGGGGCACGTCGTAGACGACGACCGCACCCGGGTCGGCCCCGAAGGCGGCCTCGAACCGGCGCAGTGACTCCGCACGCACCGCCGGGTGCACGATCGCGTTCAGCCGCGCGAGTCGTTCGGGATCGCCGAAGACCAGGCCGCCCAGCGCCGCGCGGTCCAGCGAGCCGTCGTCGTGGACGACCTCGTTGCCGAAGGCGGCGACGATCTCGCCGAGCGTCGAGGACCCCGGCGACTGCAGATCGCGCACGATCTGATCGGCATCCACGACGACGGCACCGTACTCATCCAGCCGATGGGCGATCGTGGATTTTCCGGAGGCGATGCCGCCGGTGAGCGCAACGAGGGGCATGACATTCAGCGTGCCACAGGTTGCGCCGCCGGTCACCAGCGACAGGCGACGGGGCCGCCACCCGAAGGTGACGGCCCCGTCGATCCGAAAAGGTCGGTCAGTTGCCGGACAGCTTCTCGCGCAGCGCGGCGAGCGCTTCGTCGTCGGCGAGCGTTCCGGTACCACCGGCAACGTCGGACGCGAACGACGACCCGCCGAGGTCCGCGGGAGCGGCTGCCTCCGCTTCGAGCGCCTTGGCGACCTGGGCCTTGTGAGCTTCCCAGCGGGCCTGCGCTGCGGCGTACTCGGCCTCCCAGGCCAGCCGCTGCTCGTCGAAGCCCTCCTTCCACTGGTTGGTCTCCGGGTCGAAGCCCTCGGGGTACTTGTATTCGCCCTTCTCGTCGTACTCGGTGGCCATGCCGTACAGAGCCGGGTCGAACTCGGTGCCGTAGGGGTCGACCGACTCGTTGGCCTGCTTGAGCGACAGCGAGATGCGGCGGCGCTCCAGGTCGATGTCGATGATCTTGACGAAGACCTCTTCACCGACCGACACGACCTGTTCGGCGAGCTCGACGTGCTTGGCCGACAGCTCCGAGATGTGCACGAGGCCCTCGATGCCGTCCGCGACGCGCACGAACGCACCGAACGGAACGAGCTTGGTGACCTTGCCCGGCGCGACCTGGCCGATCGCGTGCGTGCGGGCGAAGACCTGCCACGGGTCCTCCTGGGTCGCCTTCAGCGACAGCGAGACCCGCTCGCGGTCCAGGTCGACCTCGAGGATCTCGACGGTGACCTCCTGGCCGACCTCGACGACCTCGGAGGCGTGCTCGATGTGCTTCCAGCTGAGCTCGGACACGTGCACGAGGCCGTCCACGCCACCGAGGTCGACGAACGCACCGAAGTTGACGATCGAGCTGACGGTGCCCTTGCGGACCTGTCCCTTGTGCAGGTTGTTGAGGAAGTTGGAACGGGACTCGGACTGCGTCTGCTCCAGCAGCGCACGGCGCGAGAGAACGACGTTGTTGCGGTTCTTGTCGAGCTCGAGGATCTTCGCCTCCAGCTCCTGCCCGAGGTACGGGGTGAGGTCGCGCACGCGACGCAGCTCGATGAGGGATGCCGGCAGGAATCCGCGCAGCCCGATGTCGACGATGAGGCCACCCTTGACGACCTCGATGACGGTGCCCGTCACGACGCCGTCGTTCTCCTTGATCTTCTCCACATCGCCCCACGCGCGCTCGTACTGGGCGCGCTTCTTGGAGAGGATGAGCCGGCCTTCTTTGTCCTCCTTCTGGAGAACCAGTGCTTCGACCTCGTCGCCGACCTTGACCACCTCGTTCGGGTCGACGTCGTGCTTGATGGAGAGTTCACGCGAGGGGATGACACCCTCGGTCTTGTACCCGACGTCGAGGAGAACCTCGTCGCGGTCGATCTTCACCACGGTGCCTTCGATGAGGTCTCCGTCGTTGAAGAACTTGAGGGTCTTTTCGACCGCGGCCAGGAAGTCCTCAGCAGATCCGATGTCGTTGATCGCGACCTGCGTGGTGGCCGGGGCGGTCGTTGCGGTAGTCATGTAGTGGGTTGTCCTTGTTGGTGTGTGATGTCAGGCACCGGCTCTCGCCTCGATCCATCCGCAGACGTCACGAAGCCTCGAACCGAGGCGGTTGGATTGGTTGCTCGTCGCGCGCGCACGGCAAAAACGCCCCACGCGTGACACTCCAGAGTATCAGAGCGGGCTCCGGCCCGAGATCTGCGCGTTCGGATCGCGACCGGTGTGTTCTTGCCGCCTCAGCGCGATGTCCCCGCACTGCGATCCGCGGCGGCCTCGACGTACCACCAGCGGCCCGCGCGACGCACGAACCTGCTGTCCTCGTGCAGTGCCCCGGTCCGCCCCGTGACGCAGTGCACCCAGTCCGCGGTGAACACGACGCGGGCGTCGGGGTCGCCGGGCCCTCCCCCGTGCCCGCCGTGGATCGTGAGCCGCCGCCACCTCAGGTCCGGGTCGAGCTGAACGACGTCGGGACGCGTGGCAGGATGCCATGTCGCCTCCAGGTGGGTGCGATCACCGAGCGCGAATGCGGTGAATCGTGACCGCATCAACTGCTCCGCCGTCGCGGCCGGGGTCCCGTCGAGGACCGGCCCGCAGCACGACCCGACCGTGCCGCCGGAACCGCACGGACAGGGCGCGTCCGCCCGAGGGCGCCTGCCACGACGTGCGGCAGCGGATCCGAACGACACCGCACCATTGTGCTGCAGCCTGCGTTCGGACGGGCGTGCGTGCGTGCGTGCGTGCGTGCGTGCCAGGATGATCGGTGTGACGGATCGCCTCATGCTCTTGGACACCGCCGGTCTGTACTTCCGGGCCTTCTACGGCGTACCCGACACGGTGACCGCGCCCGACGGCCGCCCGGTCAACGCGGTGCGGGGCCTGCTCGACATGCTTGCCAAACTCGTGCCGCTGTTCGAGCCGACGCATCTGGTCGCCTGCTGGGACGACGACTGGCGACCGCAATGGCGCGTCGACCTCGTCCCCAGCTACAAGGCCCACCGCGTCGCCGAGGCCGTCGCCGGCGGGGCCGACGTCGAGGAAGTGCCCGACCCGCTCCAGGTGCAGATTCCCGTGATCCGCGAGGCCCTCGACACCCTCGCCATCCCGATCGTCGGGCTCCCGGAGTACGAGGCCGACGACATCCTCGCCAGCCTCGCCTCACAGGCAGACATCGACGTCGATGTCGTCACCGGCGACCGGGACCTCTTCCAGCTCGTCGACGACGCCGCCGGCATCCGCGTCATCTATACCGGTCGCGGCATGAGCAAGCTCGAAGTCCTCACCGACGAGGCGGTCGTCGCGAAATACGGCATCCTTCCGGCGCAGTACGCGGACTTCGCAGTGCTCCGCGGCGACCCGTCCGACGGTCTGCCGGGCGTCAGCGGGGTCGGCGAGAAGACTGCGGCGACGCTGCTGGCCGCGCACGGCGACCTCGCCGGCATCCGCGCAGCGGCCGAGGCCGGCGAGGGCATGTCGGCGGGTGTGCGCGCGAAGATCGGTGCCGCCGGAGCCTATCTCGACGTCGCTCCCCGGGTCGTCGAGGTCGTGCGCGATCTCGATCTGGGTGAGCTCGACAGCCGGATCACAACGCCCGATGCCGGTGCCGTCGCGGCGCTGGCCGAGGCCTGGTCGCTCGGTTCCGCTGCCACGCGCGCCGCCGACGCCCTCGCCGCGCGCTCCTGACCCCGCCCGGACGCGCGTTCATGCGGCGCCGCGACCGCGGCGCCGGCTCACCCGCGACTCCAGGCGAGCAGGCGGTCCAGCGGCCACGTCGTCACGATGCGTTCCGGCGGGATGCCCGCCGCCTCGGCGCGTGCGGCACCGTGGTCGAGCAGGCTGAGCTGTCCGGGCGCGTGCGCGTCCGAGTCGATCGAGAACAGGCATCCGGCGTTCAGAGCGATCGCGATGAGGTCGTCGGGCGGGTCCTGCCGTTCCGGGCGTGAGTTGACCTCGACGGCGACGCCGTGCTCGGCGCACGCGTCGAACACGGCGTCGGGATCGAACGTCGAAGGGGGCCGCGTCCCCCGTTCCCCCGCGACCAGACGGCCGGTCACGTGCCCGAGCACATCCACGCGCGGGTTCGAGACCGCTGCGACCAGGCGACGGGTCATCGGAGCTCTGTCCATGCGCAGCTTCGAGTGTGCCGACGCGACCACGACGTCCAGCTCGCCCAGCAGACCCTCCTCCTGGTCCAGCGCGCCATCCTCGAGGATGTCGACCTCGATCCCGGTGAGAAGCGTGAAGGCCTCGTCTCGGATGCCGCGCACGATGTCGATCTGCTGCTGCAATCGCTCGGCGGACAGGCCCCGCGCGACCCGCAACCGCGGCGAGTGATCGGTGATCGCCTGATACTCGTGCCCCAGGGCACGCGCGGCATCCGCCATCTGATCGATCGGGGTGAGCCCGTCCGACCAGTCGGAGTGCGCGTGCAGATCACCGCGCAACAGGCCGCGCAGCGCCGACGCGACGACCGGCTCGGAGGCGCCGCGCAACTGCCGCAGGTAATCGGGAACCCGTCCCGCCAGCGACTGCTCGATGACGGCGATCGTGGCGGCTCCGATTCCCTTCCGGCGTCGCAGTGCGTCCGTGTCGCGCAGCTGTTCGTCGTCGAGCCCGTCGATCGCCCGGGCGGCAGCACGGAACGCCTGTGACCGGTACCGCGACGCCCGCTCCCGTTCCAGCAGCTCGGCGATCTCGGTCAGCGCGGCACGGGGGTGCATGGGGTCCGGTCAGGCTGCGGTGGAGGCTGCCACCCACGCGTCCAGCTTGGCCGCGCCCGCCCCGCTGTCGATCGCAGCGGCCGCGTCGGTCAGGCCCTCCGCCAGCCGTTCCAGCACCGGGCGGGTGATCTGACCGCCGTCCTGGAAGAGCCGGTAGGCCACGATGCCGGCCGCGGCGTTGAGCAGCACGATGTCGCGCACCGGTCCGGTCTCGCCCGCCAGCACGCGCCGCACGACGGCGGCGTTGTGGTCGGCATCCCCGCCGCGCAGGTCCGCGATGTCGGCGTGCGGGATGCCGAGGTCGCGCGGGTCGATGTCGTGTTCGTGGATGTCGCCCCGGCTCACCTCCCACAAGTGGCTGTGTCCCGTCGTGGAGAGCTCGTCCAGACCGTCGTCGCCGCGGAACACCAGCGCGGTCGCGCCGCGAGTGCGGAACACGCCGGTGATCAGCGGCACCCGGTCCAGGTGCGCGACACCGACGGCGTTGGCCTCGGCGCGGGCCGGGTTGCACAACGGTCCGAGGAAGTTGAACACCGTGGGCACGCCGAGCTCGGCCCGTGCGGCGGCGGCGTGGCGGAACCCGGGGTGGAAGGCCGAGGCGAACGCGAAGGTGATGCCGGCCCGGTCGAGCACCTCCGCCACCCGGTCACCGGACAGCGTCAGGTCGATACCGAGAGCCGACAGTACGTCCGAAGAACCCGACTTCGAACTGGCCGCTCGATTGCCGTGCTTGACGACCGGCACCCCAGTGGCCGCCGCCACGATCGACGCCATCGACGAGATGTTCACGGTGCCGAATCGGTCGCCGCCGGTCCCGACGATGTCGAGGACTCCCGGCGGGGCGGGCAACGGGACCGCCGACTCCAGGATCGCGTCACGGAAGCCCACGATCTCGTCGACCGACTCGCCCTTCGCTCGAAGCGCGATGAGAAATCCCGCTAGCTGAGAGTCGGTGACCTCACCGCTCATGATGCTGCGCATCGCGCGCGTCGACTCCGACACGCTCAGGTCACGGCCATCGAGGAGCTGCTGCAGAACGCCCGCCCACGAGAACATCTCCGCCATGCCTCAAATCCTATCGGGAGACTCAGATCGCTTTCACGGCAAGCCCTGAGCCCCCTCACATCTCGGTCTCGGTACGAATCGCCTTCAGCTATGCGAAAACCGCGCGACGAAATCCGCCATAATGGGGTGCGTGACGACTTCATCTGCGACGTATCCTCAGGCCATGCGGTCGGTCAAGCGACCCGACCCGGTCGCCGTCGGCACGATCGTGTGGCTGGGCAGCGAGGTCATGTTCTTCGCCGGTCTGTTCGCCATCTACTTCACCCTCCGCAACGCATCGCCGGAGTTGTGGGCGGCGCGCACCGAGTTGCTGAACATTCCGTTCGCCGCCATCAACACCGTCATCCTGGTGCTCTCCTCGTTCACCGCGCAGGCCGGCGTGTTCGCCGCCGAGCGCCTCCAGCCCTACCGCAAGGGCTCGTTGTGGCAGGTGCGCCAGTGGGGCATGGTCGAGTGGTTCCTGCTGTCGTTCCTGATGGGTGCCGTCTTCGTGTCGGGTCAGGTCTGGGAGTACGCGACGCTCGTCGCCGAGGGCATGCCGATCGCCGAGGACTCCTACGCGTCGGCGTTCTACCTCACCACCGGCTTCCACGCGTTGCACGTGAGCGCCGGTCTGCTCGCCTTCCTGCTGGTGATCGGCCGCGCGTACGCCGTCAAGAACTTTGGACGCAAGGAGATGACGTCCTCGATCGTGGTGTCCTACTACTGGCACTTCGTCGACGTGGTGTGGATCGTCCTGTTCTTCGTCATCTACTTCATCAAGTGACCCGAGCGGAGCTGAGCATTTCCATGGCATCCAAGACCGCGCGCCGCCGCACCGGCCGTCGCAGCACCTGGGCGGCAGCCGCTCTCATCGGGGTCGGACTGCTCGTCACCGGCGGGCTGTATGCGGGCGCTTCCGCGGCGATGGCCGCCACCGACACCTCCGCGTCGGCGGCTCCCACCGCGTTGACCGTCGACGACGGTAAGAAGCTCTTCCAGGCCAACTGCGCGACCTGCCACGGACTCAACCTCGAGGGAACCGCCGACGGACCGTCACTGTTCGGCGTCGGCGAGTTGTCCGTCGAGTTCCAGATGGCCACCGGACGGATGCCGATGGCGATGCAGGGCCCCCAGGCGCCGCTGAAGCCGGCTCAGTTCACGCAGGAGCAGATCGAGGCGATCGCGGCGTGGGTGCAGTCCACGTCCCCCGGCCCGGAGTACCCCAGCGCGGAGGTGCTCGACAGCGAAGGGGCCGACGTCGCCAACGGCGCGGAGCTGTTCCGCATCAACTGCGCCATGTGCCACAACGTCGCCGCCGCTGGCGGCGCGCTCACCGAGGGCAAGTACGCGCCGGCGCTGACGGCGACCAGTCCGCTGCACATCTACGCCGCGATGGTCACCGGCCCGCAGAACATGCCGGTGTTCAACGACATGACACTGACGTTGGAAGAGAAGCGCGACATCATCGCGTCGCTCGTGTGGATCCAGAACAACCAGTCGGCCGGCGGGTTCAACCTCGGCTCGCTCGGACCGGTCTCCGAGGGTCTGTTCATCTGGATCTTCGGCATCGGTTCCTTGATCGCCCTCACCGTGTGGATCACGGCGAAGTCGAACTGATCGCACGCACCGACGCACCCAGGCTTGAGAAGGAGAACCATGGCACACCAGGAAGACGCGCTCGAGCACGAGAGGGCCTCATGGAAGCCCTCCCCCGGGCTCGCCGTCGCCGTCCCGGACCCCGTGGACAACCCGGGCCTTCCGCCCCACCGGGAACGGATCACCGACAAAGACCCCGCCGCGATGAAGCGCGCGGTGCGCACCGTCTACACGCTCTTCTACGTCTCTCTGGCGGGCAGCATCTGGGCAATCGCGGCCTACATGCTGTTCCCGATCGAGAGCGGCCAGATCGTCGACATCCGCAGCAACAACCTGTTCATCGGGCTCGGTATCGCGCTCGCTCTGTTCGCGTTGGGCGTGGGGGCGATCCACTGGTCCAAGGCGATCATGAGCGACAAGGAGTTCATCGAGCCGCGGCATGCCACGCGCGGTCGGGACACCACCCGCGAAGCCGCCGTCCAGGGGCTCCGCGACGCGAACGAGGAGTCGGGTTTCGGTCGCCGCACGGCCATCCGTGGCTCGCTGATCGCAGCGCTGGTCGCCTCGATCCTGCCGGGCATCACGCTGTTCCGTGGACTCGCTCCGGAAAGCGACGAGGCGCACCCGATCGCCGGCGACCCGGTCGCGCGGCTCAGCCACACGATGTGGGAGCCCGGCATGCGCCTCGCGCACGACCCGAGTGGCGAGCCCATCCGAGCGGCGGATCTGACCCTCGGTTCTGCCGTGCACGTCATCCCGGAGCCGCTCAAGGACCTGAGCCACCATGACGGCTACCTGGAGGAGAAGGCCAAGGCGATCGTCCTTCTCATGCGCCTGCTGCCCGAGCAGCTCATCGAGACCGAGGCGCGTAAGGAGTGGTCCTACAACGGAATCGTCGCCTACTCCAAGGTCTGCACCCACGTCGGGTGCCCCGTGGCCCTGTACGAGCAGCAGACGCACCACCTGCTGTGCCCGTGCCACCAGTCGCAGTTCGACGTGTCCGAGGGCGCCAAGGTCATCTTCGGCCCGGCGGCACGGCCGCTGCCGCAGTTGCCGATCACCGTTGACACCGAAGGCTACCTCGTCGCACGCAGCGACTTCGAAGAACCCGTCGGCCCGAGCTTCTGGGAGCGCCATTGAGCACCGCGACTGAGACCGCCACCCCCCAGGACACCAAGCCCCTCGGCGGCCGGTTCGTGGCCGGTGCCGCGAACTACATCGACGAACGCACGAGCATCTCGGGCCTCGTCAAAGAACTGGGCCGGAAGATCTTCCCCGACCACTGGTCGTTCATGCTCGGCGAGATCGCCATGTGGAGCTTCGTGGTCGTCTTCCTCTCGGGCACGTTCCTCACGTTCTTCTTCCAGGCGTCGATGGTCGAGACGCACTACGCCGGCGCCTACACCCCGCTGGTCGGCGTCGAGATGTCGGCGGCGCTGGAGTCCACGCTCCGCATCTCGTTCGACATCCGCGGCGGCCTCCTGGTCCGGCAGATCCACCACTGGGCCGCACTCGTGTTCGTCGCCGGTATCGGCGTCCACATGCTGCGCGTGTTCTTCACCGGCGCGTTCCGCAAGCCCCGCGAACTGAACTGGGTGATCGGCTTCATCCTGTTCATCCTCGCCATGGCCGAGGGCTTCACCGGCTACTCCCTGCCGGACGACCTGCTCTCGGGCAACGGTCTGCGGATCATCGACGGCATGGTCAAGGGCATCCCCCTGATCGGCACCTGGACCTCGTTCCTGCTGTTCGGCGGCGAGTTCCCCGGCACCGAGATCGTGGGGCGCCTCTACACCCTGCACATCCTGCTGCTCCCGGCGATCCTCATCGCGCTGCTGGTCGTGCACCTCATGCTGATGGTCATCAACAAGCACACGCAGTTCGCCGGCCCGGGCCGCGCGAACGACAACGTCGTGGGCTACCCGATGATGCCGGTGTACATGTCGAAGATGGGCGGGTTCTTCTTCGTCACCTTCGGTGTCATCGTGCTGATCGCCTCGCTGTTCACCATCAACCCGATCTGGAACTACGGCCCGTACGACCCGTCACCGGTGTCGGCGGGAACACAGCCAGACTGGTACATCGGCTTCGCCGACGGCGCCCTGCGTCTGGCGCCGTCGAACTGGGAGTTCGTGCTGTGGGACCGCACCTGGTCGCTCGGCATCCTCGTTCCGGTCGCCGTCCTGGTGGTGTTCATCCTGCTCGTGCTGCTCTACCCCTTCATTGAGGCGTGGATCACCGGCGACAAGCGCGAGCACCACATCGCACAGCGTCCCCGTAACGCAGCGACCCGCACCGGCATCGGCGCGGCGGGTGTCGTCTTCTACGCGGTCTTGTGGGCGGCGGCGTCGTCCGACATCATCGCCACGCACTTCCATCTGACGATGGAAGGGGTGATCCACACGCTGCAGGCGCTGTTGATCCTCGGACCGATCTTCGCGTACTTCGTCACCAAGCGCATCGCGCTCGCCCTGCAGAAGAAGGACCGTGAGATCGCTTTGCACGGGTACGAGTCCGGGCGCATTGTGCGACTCCCCGGCGGTGAGTACATCGAAGTGCACCAGCCGGTCGACGAGTACGAGCTGGTGAAGCTGATCGACACCGAGACCAACGCCCCGCTGGTGGTGCGCCCCAACGATCAGGGACGCATCCCCTGGCACCAGAACCTGCGGGCGTCGCTGTCGCGCTGGTTCTTCGAGGATCGCCTGACGCCGATGACGCAGGACGAGATCGAGGCGGCCCGCGACCACCAGCACCACACGCTGGAGCACATCGCCTCCGAGGAGGACGCCGAGCTGCAGGGTGCCCACGAGCGCGCCGGGGTTCCGGACGCACCGCACCACCCGATCGACGACGGCCACGTCTCCGAGACGGCCAACCGTCCCTCGAATGTCATCGTCCCCGACGACGACCAACCCAAAAAGCCCAAGAAGAAGAAGTAGGGCGTTCGAGCCCGCTGGCAGGAAAGCGGCGAGGTGTGACCGTGACGGTCCTCCTCGCCGCTTTCGCTTTCCCGTAGCCTCGAGGCATGACTGACGCCCTCGCCTACTTCACCGGCAAGCTCGCACACGAAACCGACCCCAGCGACGCCTACGCCGCGCAGCGCGCCGGCCACTCGCAGGTGATCGTCGATGTCAGCAGCGCCGAGGCATGGGCGCAGGGACACGTCGTCGGCGCGGTGCACCTGCCCTACGCCGAGATCGCCACGCGCGCCCCGCACGAGCTCGACACCGCCGTACCCGTCGTCGTGTACTGCTGGAGTCCCGGGTGCAACGCCAGCGCGAAAGGCGCCGCGGAATTCGCAAAGCTCGGCTACGAGGTCCGGGAGATGATCGGCGGATACGAGTACTGGGTCCGGGAGGGCCAGCCGGTCCAGAACGAGGACGGCCCCCTCCCGCGGACCTTCGATCCGCTGGTCATGGTCGTTCGCGACTGATCAGGCCGACGCGAGCCCGTCGAGATCACCGAGCACGACGGCGGCACCCGCGAACACCGGCGGGCCCATCCGGCTGTCACGGCTCCCGTCGACGAGGTCGCACACGACGGCCGTCGCGTTGTCGCGGGTCGCTGCCTCGAGTGCCACCGCGACCACCCGTTCGGCGGCGGTCTGCGGGTCGGGCGCACGGGCGACAGTCTCGGCGAGCAGGTCGTGCGGAACGTAGTCGCTCACGCCGTCACTGCACAACAGCCACCGGTCGCCGGCCTGCCACACCGGCTCGGAGATGGTCACCCGGTCGAGGGCATCGCCCCGGAGCGACGCCGTGATGACGTTGCGGCGCGGGTGCGTCGCGGCGTCCGCTTCGCTCACGATGCCGTGGTCGACGAGGGCCTGCACGAACGAATCGTCGCGGGTCTGCCGGGTGAACTCCCCCTCACGGAGGACATACGCGCGGGAGTCGCCGGTATGCGCCAGAAGCAAGCCCCCCGCGTGGTCGACCCACAGTCCCGTCAACGTCGTCGACATGCCCTCCCGCGACGGATCCTGCTGGACGTAGTGGGCGATCTCGTGGTTCGCCTCCTGCACCCGCATGACGAGGTCGTCCGCATCCCGGCACTCCTGTGCACGCGCCGCCAGCCGGCGGATGAGCGCGACGGCGGCGACATCTCCCGCCGGGGCACCTCCGACACCATCTGCCACGCCAGCGCCCCAGGGCGCCGCGAACGCCGCGTCCTGGTTGACGTGACGATACGAACCGACATCAGAACTGATACCGGTGACCAGGCACAGGGTCATGTCAACGGGCGAAGTACCCGCGATAGTACTCGTACACCCAGCCGACGATGGCGACGAGGAAGACGCCCACTCCCACCGGAAGCAGGAACGTCCCCACGGCGAGTCCGAGAATGGCCAGTCCGGCCGAGAATGCCAGCACGAGCGGCCACCAGGACCACGGGCTGAACTCGCCCAGCTCGGGATCGCCGTCATCGATGTCCGCGGTCAACCGGTCCTCCGGCAGGTCACCGCCCTGCGCGCGGCGCACACGATCGACGTAGAACGCGATCATCGCCGACATCGCGGCCGTGAACAGGAGCGCGACGGATCCGACCCATTCGATTGCCGTGTGCCATGCCAAATCGGGCCGATCGATGATGTTCCACCACGTGTAGACGACCGCCATCAGGAGGAAGAAGCCAGTGAGGATCCACCAGAGGTTGACGTTCGTCTTCACTTGGATGCGCCTTCCATGACTCGCTCACCCGGTACCGCGGGGGCTGCTTCGGGATGGTTGAGATCGAATGCGGGACGCTCACTGCGGATACGCGGGATCGAAGTGAAGTTGTGGCGCGGCGGCGGGCAGGAGGTCGCCCACTCCAGCGAACCGCCGTAGCCCCAGGGGTCGTTGACGGTCACCTTCGGGGCGTTGCGCGCCGTGAGCCAGACGTTCAGGAAGAACGGGAGCATGGAGGCACCCAGGATGATCGCACCGACCGTGGAGAGTTGGTTCCCCCACGTCCATCCGTCTGCCGCCGAGTAGTCGGCGTAGCGGCGCACCATGCCGTCTACACCCAACCAGTGCTGCACGAGGAAGGTCATGTGGAAACCGACGAAGAGCATCCAGAAGTGCACCATACCGAGACGCTCATTGAGCATCTTCCCGGTCCACTTCGGCCACCAGAAGTAGAAGCCGGAGAACATCGCGAAGGTCACCGTCCCGAAGATGACGTAGTGGAAGTGCGCAACGACGAAGTACGAGTCGGAGGTGTGGAACGTCAGCGGCGGCGAGGCGAGGATGACGCCGGTGAGGCCACCGAACACGAAG
>NZ_JBKEAY010000028.1:0-10336 GCF_047972865.1 Microbacterium sp. | reverse complement strand
GGCGCCGTCGAGTGTCCATGTGGTGTCGGGGGAGTTGTTCGGGCATCCGGTGCAGGTCAGGTTCATGCCCACGGGATACGTCTTCACGCACGGGGATGGAACCCGCACGAACTCGGCCTCGACGGGCCGTTCGTGGGACGACCTGGGCGTGCCGCAGTTCACCCTCACCGACACCAGCCATGTGTACATGGAGCGGGGCGAGTACACGGTGTCCACCGTCGTGCAGTACACCGCTGAGGTGGACTTCGGTGGCGGTTGGGTTGCGGTCCCCGGGGATCCTGGAGATCCCGACGGCGGGCACGCCGGTCCAGGTGTACGGGGTGCGAAACGCTCTGGTCGAGCACGATTGCATCGAAGACCCCACCGGGCCCGGCTGCTAAGCCCGGCTGGGGCCGCTGACGCACGCGTCGCTGCGCGTGCGGACACACAGATCACAGCTCCCGCGAGTAGAAGAAGGCGCGCTCTCCCGTACCGGGATCCATGCCGCTGAAGCCATGTCTTTCGAAGAAGCGATGCGCGCCGACGTCCTCCTCGTCGACGTTGATCTCGATCGCCGAGACGCCGCGATCGGCCGCTTCCCCGAAAAGTCGCTCGATCAGAACCGAGCCCAGACCGTGTCCGCGTTGCTCCGGAACGACGTAGAGAGCTCATCCAAAGGGCGACCTCGCCGGGGTACCACACATGGGGGTGCCGCGTCAGCAGCGCGACACCGACGCCTGTATTCCCCACAAGGTATGCGAGGGTCGATGGTTCCGCAAGCAACCTGCTCAGCCGCGATGCCAGCACATCCACCCCGGGTGTCGGCACCTCGTACTCCCGGTTGAACGCGTCCAGGAGACGCGCGACGATCGCGGCGTCCTCGACGTCGCCCGACGGACGGCGTGCCCTTCACCCAGACCCGGCACGACCCCGCGACTAACCTCACCGGCGGCCCCGCGGAACGGGGGTGCGGCCCGCTGCCACGACGGCCCGCAGGGCGCCGTACAGCGGCGCGCCGGAGCTCTCCCGGCGGAGCTCACCCCGGCGGACGGACCCCCGCGCGGCCGAGGTCCCGCCGGCAGACGATCGCGCCGACGGGGCGCTGGCCGGGCGTGGCCCGCCGGTGGGTCTCGATCACCTCGAACCCGGCATCCGCCAGCATCCGCCGCAGCACTGTGGCGGGCCGCCGAAAGGCTTGCAGCACCGCGTGGTCGAACGGCTCCACCGCCTCGGAATCGAAGTAGCCCAGCAGCAGGCCTCCGCCGGGGCGTAACGTGCGGGCGAACTCGGCGAGCGGCACGTGGATGCGGGCCGGGTCGTGGTGGATGGTGGAAAACCACGACAGGATGCCGCCGAGCGCCGCATCCGCCTCGTCGATCGCATCGATGCTGCCCAGACGAAACGGCACTCCGGGGGAGGTCGACCGGGCGTGGTCGATGAACCCCGACACGACGTCGATCCCACGGACGTCGACGCCGAGGCTCGCGAGGCGGGCGGTCCACTGACCGGGCCCGCACCCGGCGTCGAGAACCCGGCCGGTCACCGACCGCGCCCACGCGACCACACAGCGCAGGTCGTCGGGGTGCGCCGCATCCGTCGTCCCGAACAAGTCGATGTACTCGGCGGCGCGGGCCGAGTACGCCGTGGTCACGTCGGGCACGCCACGAGGCTACCGGCCGACCCGGCCTGCCGCGGTCACCGCGCGGCGGGGGCGACCTGTTCGAGCACCGCGTCGTCGCCCGCGTAGATGCCGTCGGTGCGGGGCCAGTGCGCGACCACGTCGGTGAACCCGAGCTCGCTCGCCCGGCCGACGCACTCCGCGAACCGGGCCGCGCTCGACAGCGAGTACACCGGTCCGCTGTCGATCGAGAGGATGCGATCGAGCGGGCGCGTCCGTCCGATGGCGGCTTCGGCATCCGTCACGCGGGCGGCGAGGGCGGCGATCCCGCGCCACCACGCGTCGTCCGAGTCGGCCGCCGGTCCGGTCGTGACCCACGCGTCGGCGATCGACGCGACGAACCGGATGCCGCGCGGCCCGTTCGCGGCCACCGCCAGGGGGATGCGGGGTTGCTGCGCCGGGGTGCCGACCATCCGCGCGCCGACGGCGGTGAACCACTCTCCCGCGACGTCGATCCCCCCGCTGCCGGGCACCTCGAACCGCAACAGCCGGTCGAGCGCGCCGACGAACTCGACGAAGCGGTCGTGCCGGTCGCGAGCCGCGAGCACGGGCGAACCCAGCACCGTCGCATCGAACCCGGTACCACCCGCTCCGATTCCGAGCGTGAACCGCCCGCCCGCCATCTCATCGAGGGTCGCGACGTCTTTCGCGAACGGAACCGGGTGACGGAAGTTCGGCGAGGCGACGAACGTCCCCAGCCGCATGCTCTCGGTCACCAGCGCGGCACCGACGAGGGTCGGGATCGTCGCGCCCCAGGGCTGGCCGGCCAGCGAGCGCCACGAGAGGTGGTCGTACGTCCAGCCGTGATCGAAGCCGTACGCCTCGGCCCGGCGCCACAGCTCCGCCTGCTCGGGCCACGGCCGCTGAGGCAGGATGACGACGCCGATACGCATGTGCCGATTCTGCCCGACACCGTCCGGTGTCCCGTCATCCGCCCGTGTGAGCCGGGCTCGGCCCGCCGCGCCGCCGATTGCCGGACGGCGCCGGTTGCCGCCTCCCGGCCGTTGGGCTTGTGCGGCGTGCAGGGAGGGGTGCGGCGGATGCCATCTGCTGCGCCTCATCGGCCCGCGCCCGTCACGGGGTTGTCTGCAGACCGCCCGCAGGCCGCTTGCCTCATCGGACCCGGCAGCCGTTCAGGCTCGCGGCGTAGGGTGAATCCATGGTGGTCAGATGTCGCTGATCGCGCTCCGAGACCGGGTCCGCGTCGACGGTTCCGCCATCCGCACGATGCTGCTGCTGGTCGCGCTCGCCGTCGCCGTCATCGCTGGGCTCCTCGCCATGCACGCGCTCACCACCCACACCGCGGGGCACACCGATAAGGCCACGGTCTCGGCGGTCACGGCATCCATGGTCGACCACCACGACGCCACCGCCGGGGAAGCCGGCCACCGAGCATGCATCGACTGTGGCCCTGGCCACGCCGAGATGATCTTCATGGCTTGCGTGCTGGCCCTGATGGTCACGGTGCTGTTGCTCCGGCACCCGCACAGCTCTTCATCGTGGCGTCCGCCTGGGCCCGTCCTGCCGACAGTGCTCGGCGCCGTCGCGGCCATCCCGTGGCAGCGACAGTCGCGCGTCGCCCTCTGCATCAGTCGTACGTGAATCGGGGCCGGCGACAACGCCGCCTCCTGCGCCGGTCGATCGACCGCCGCGCCTTCCCATAACCCACGTACACCTTTTGGAGAAACTCTGATGAAAACTCGCACGTCCGCAACCGCCGCCCTGGCCCTCGCCGTTGCTCTCACCCTCGCCGGGTGCTCCGGCACCGGTTCGAGCACCGGCGTCACATCCGTCAACGAGCAGGGCGCCAGCCCGACGCCGTCTGCGCAGGCGGCCGACTTCAACGGCGCGGACGTCATGTTCGAGCAGATGATGATCCCGCACCACCAGCAAGCCGTCGAGATGGCCGACCTGATTCTCGCCAAGGACGGGGTCGACGACCGGGTGGTCACCCTCGCCGAGAACATCAAGGCGGCCCAGCAGCCCGAGATCGACCAGCTCGAGGCATGGCTGAACGTGTGGGGTGCCGACGCGGACGCCATGGGAGGCATGGATCACGGCGACGGCATGATGAGCGACGACGACATGGCGGCGCTCGAGGCGGCCACCGGCGCCGAAGCATCCCGGCTGTTCCTCACGCAGATGATCGTGCACCACGAAGGCGCGATCGCCATGGCCCGCGCCGAGGTGCAGGACGGTGAGAACTCCGGCGCCGTCGACATGGCGCAGGGGATCGCCGACTCCCAGACCGTCGAGGTCGCCGAGATGCAGGACCTGATCGACCAGCTCTGACGTGCCCGGCAGGGGGTGCCGGGCGGTCGCCCCCGGCACCCCACGCCGCCGCGCGCGAGCAAGCCGGGTACCGGACATCGGTGGCGCGCGGTACTGTCGCGGCATGTGCCGGAACATCCGAGTCCTCCACAACTTCGAGCCGGCGACGACCGACGACGAAGTGCGCGAGGCCGCCCTCCAGTTCGTTCGCAAAGTGAGCGGATCCACCCGGCCCTCGCGCGTCAACACCGCCGCGTTCGACCGCGCGGTCGAGGAGATCGCCGTGGCGACACGCCGGCTGCTCGATGACCTCGTCACGAACGCGCCGCCGAAGGACCGCGAGATCGAGGCGCTCAAGGGGCGGGAACGCCACGAGAAACGCATGGAGCGGGAAGTGCGCATTCGCACCGCCTCGTGATGTCGGCATTTCAGGTCGAGACGATCGGTATGGCGGGGACACTGAACGGCTATGAGACCTTTCGCAGCGGTTGTGGCCGTCGTCAGTATCGGAATGCTCAGCGGGTGTGCCTCCAGCGCGGGCTCCGCGGATGCCGGCACCATGCGCGCTGACGTCGATGCGCGCACGGTGGCACTCGCCGACGCCCCGGCGCTGGCCGCTGTCGCGAACGCGTCGCGCGTGCTCGGGATGGCTGTGCTCGCCGCGACCGCCGACGAGGGCAACACGGTGGTGTCACCGTCGAGCCTGCAAGTCGCGCTATCGATGCTGAGCGAGGGGGCCCGGGGAGTCACCCTCGCCGAGCTCGAGACGGCGCTCGGGGGAACGGGAGCGGAGCGCCGCGACGCCTTCGCGGCGCTCCGCGGGGCCCTGGCTCCCCTCGACGGCGACCCGAAGGACGCCACCGGCGACGACATCCCCGACGACCCGATCGTGCACCTCGCCGACCAGGTCGTCATCGACGAGGGTTTCACCGTCGACGACACCTTCCTGGAAACCCTCGCCGACGTGTACGACGCCGGCGTCCAGCAGGTCGACCTCGGCGGCGAAGAGGGCAAGAAGGTGCTCGACGCCTGGGTGAACCACCACACCGGCGGACTCATTCCACAGTCGGCGATCACGCCCGACGATCGGCTACGGGTCGTCTTTCAGGACAGCATTCTGCTCGCGGCGCGATGGGAGCGGCCGTTCGACCCGAACGTGACCTCCGAGCAGCCCTTCACCCTCTCCGACGGCCAACGGGTCGACGTCGACACGATGCGCGGGCTCCAGGATGTGGCGTATGCCGAGGTGGACGGGTGGCGTGCGGCGCGGCTGCCCTACGTCGCCGCGCTGCACGCCGACGTCATCCTGCCTCCGGAGGGAACCGACCCGGCTGCGGCGTCACCGGGACTGCTCGCCGCTCTCGACGACGCACTCGACGCGGCGACCGCCGAATCCGTCGAGCTCGCGATCCCCGTCATCGACACCTCGGGCTCTGTCGACGTGCTGGAGGTGCTCGGCGACCTCGGCATCGGGACGCTCTCCTGCTCGGCGGGAAACGCCGACCTGTCGGGCATCGCGGGCACGCCCGGTGACCTCTGCGTCAGCCAGGCGACACAGCAGGCGGTGCTGCGGATCGACGAAGAGGGCACCGTGGCCGCGGCGGTCACCGAACTCGGCGCCGCCGCGACGGGGGCCCGCGTCGACCCGCCTCACGTGCTGCGCCTCGACCGGCCATTCCTGTTCCAGGTCACCCACAACGACACGAACTGGATGCTGTTCACCGCCGCCGTCCGCGACCCTCGCGCCTGAGGCTGCGGAGAACCCGACCGGCTATCGTGCGAGTTGACGCCCGATGATCTCTTTCATGATCTCGGTCGTGCCACCGAAGATCGTCGCGACCCGCGAGTCCATGTAGTCGCGGGCGACCGCGTACTCGCGCATGAACCCGTACCCGCCGTGCAGTTGCACGGCACGCTGGATGACGCGCTGGTGCAGTTCGGTCGCCCACCATTTCGCCATCGCCGCCGTGGTCTCGCTGAGCGCGTGGTCCGCGGCATCCAGAATGCACCGGTCGATGAACGTCTGGGTCACCTCGATCTCGGTGGCGAGCTCGGCGAGGTAGAAACGGTTCGCCTGGAAGTCGATGATGCGCTGGCCGAACGCCGTGCGGTCGCGCGCGTGCGCGAGGGCAGCATCGAAGGTCGCGCGCATGCGCGCCATCGACGTGACTGCGATGCTCAACCGTTCGATCGCCAGGTTGCGGCGCATGTTCTTCATGCCTTCCCCGGCGGCGCCGAGGAGGTTCTCGCGCGGGATGCGGGCATCGACGAACGACAGTTCCGCGGTGTCTTGGGCGGGCAGCCCCACCTTCTTGAGCGGCCCGGTGCGGGTGAACCCGGGGGTGTCCGCGTCGACGACCACCAGGCTGATGCCGTCGCGGCCCGCGGCGGGGTCGGTGCGGGCCACCACGATGTAGAAGTCGGCGAGCAGGCCGTTGGAGATGAAGGTCTTCGCGCCGTTGAGCACGAACTCGTCGCCCGAGGGGATCGCCGTCGTCGCGATCGCGGCGAGGTCGGACCCGGTGCCCGGTTCGGTCATCGCGATCGCGCCGACCTTCTCGCCCGCGATCATGGGCGCGAGCCAGCGCTCGTTCTGGGCGGGAGTGCCGAAGGCGATCAGGTATGGCGCGACGAGGTCGTTCTCGCCGCTGATCGACATCGAGACGTCGGTCGCACCGGCCGCGGCGATCTCCTCGATCACGATCGCGTTGTACCGGAAGTCCGCCACCCCACCGCCCCCGAACTCCTCGGGCGCGGTGATGCCGATGAGGCCGGCCTCGGCCGCCTTGCGGAACAGGGAACGGTCGACGCGGCCGGCGGCACTCCACGCGTCGAGATTCGGAGTGACCTCGCGCTTGACGAACTCACGGACGGCATCACGGAATTGCTCATGGGACTCATCGAAGATCGTCCGCGGCACGGCTACGTTGACCATGAATCGATTGTAGGAAACAACTATTGTCAATCTCAATAGGTTCGGGGAACTCGCCGTCGCAGGTCCGTCGCACGAAGCGCGAGGCGGGAGAGCCGACTGTCATCGGTGCGCCACCAGGGGTCGCGCAGCGAGTGGACTTTGCCGAGCCGCAGCAGTTGCCACACACTGAGCCCGATGACGATGATCGGGCCGCCAAGCGTCAGGGCAAGCTGCACCGGCAAGGGGAAGACCCCCGTCGCTCCGGCCGCGAACTGCGCCACGTTGACCCAGATGGTCCACGCCGCCACCGCGATTGACACGAGCGCGGGCATGAGCGGATGCGCGTCGTGCGCGCGAAACGCGGACCCCACGGCGTGGTACGCGAACCCGGCGATCAGCGTCAGCGCCGCGGTCGTGAGGAACGGCATCGCGAGCGCCACGACGAACATGATCAGGAAGATCAGGATGCGGTAGCCGTCATCGGCCGGAGGTGAGGTGGCCAGGGACGTGGTCGCGGTGGAGAGACCCCACATGGCCAGAGTCGCGACGGTGATCCCCAGCGCGGTGATCACGACGGTCGCGACGGGGATCATCGCGCTGGTGAACATGTGCCGGCGTCGGCCTCGGCGGGCGCACGAGACGAGCACCGCGGCGGCGAGGAAGACCGCGGCGACCAGCGGCAGCGCGGCGGCGAAGCGGTCGTTGATCCCGTGGTTGATCGCCTGCCACCCATCGATCGCATCCGGGCGCCAGACGAGGTAGGCGGTAGCCAGGACCACGAGGCCCAGCACATTCCGTAGCCGGAACAACCACTGCAGGGGGTCGGTCGCGGCCGTGCGCTGCCGCCACAACAGTTCACCCAACCGCCAGCCAGCCGCCGCGGCAGAGGCGAGTTGCTGCGCGGCCCAGATGATGATCCTGATGCCGGCGATCCAGAGAAGTTGGTACATGGCACCCCCACATCCACGGTGCCACGGCCTTCCGACATCCGGCGCCCACCCCGGCGCGCACCCGAGGCGCGGGACCCGAAGCCAGCCCTACACTGGCGGGGATGAGGATGATCGGCGTGCTGGGCGGGATGAGCTGGGAGTCGTCGGCGGAGTGGTACCGCCGCGCCAATGGCGCGGTGCGCGAGCGGCTGGGCGGATATCACTCGGCGCGCATCGTGCTCGACTCGCTCGACTTCGCCGAGGTCGAGGCCTTGCAGGCCGCCGGCGACTGGCCGGAGGCCGGGCGCCGGCTCGCGACCCGAGCCCGCGCGCTCGAGTCCGCCGGGGCCGAGTGCCTCGTGCTGTGCACCAACACGATGCACCTCGTGGCCGATGAGATCGAAGCCGCCGTCGACATCCCGTTCCTGCACATCGCCGATGCGACAGCGGCCGCGGTCGCGGGGGCGGGGGTCGACGCGATCGGGCTGCTCGGCACCGCGTTCACGATGGAGCAGAGTTTCTACCGCGACCGGCTGGCACGCACCGGCATCCGCACCCTCGTTCCCGACGCCGACGACCGGCGCACCGTGCACGAGATCATCTACGGCGAGCTCGTGCACGGCATCGTGGCCCCGGCCTCCCGCGACCGCTACCGCGCGGTGATCGGGCGTCTGGTCGATGCCGGGGCCGCCGGCATCGTGCTCGGCTGCACCGAGATCGAACTGCTCGTCTCGCAGGACGACAGCCCGGTACCGGTCTTCCCGACGACCGCGCTGCAGGTGGCGGCGGCCGTCGACTTCGCGCTGGGCTGATTCTGACCGATGAGCAACGGTTCGGTGGTGTTGTCGATGCGCTCGGTCAGCTCGGCGGCGGCGCGCACGCGATCGGCGTGCAGGTTGCCGCCGCGCCACCGGAAGCCCTCCACGGATGCCGCGGGGTAGCGTGCGCGCAGCTTGTCGTGCAGCGCGTGCCCTGGGTCGATCCACGTGGGCTTTTTCATCAGCCAGGGAACGAGGATGGTTCCGTGGACCGGGATGATGCGTCCCGAGGTGAAATCGAGTCTCATGCCCTCCGCCTCTCTGCGGCTGCCCCTTCATCCTCAGGAGGGCGAGCGCACCGAGCTGATACCGGCGCGGACGAGTGCCGCCCTATGCATGGTGTCTCGTGAGGACTGAGTGCGAACCGAGTTCGCGTCCAGTTCGACTCGAACTAGATTCTTGTATGAATGGCCCGGAAAAACCCAGGTGAATCGTAAAATTCACTGCCGGGTGTGGCGGCCTCGAGCGAGGTGGAGTCCTTTCACTTGTGTTCGAGGGATTCGGTTCAGCCGCGCGGAGCGTGTCGCCTCGCCATCGTGAGTCTCACCCGGCGCGCCGTCGTCAGCAGGACATCGCCGACGCGAACTCGGCGACCGCTTCGGGTGCCCCTCCCGAGCACTTCACCGGGCGGGGCGTCCGGTGAGACCTGTATGTGCCGTGCTGTGTGACGCCTTGGTGCGCTCGATGTGCGCGCTTAAGGACCGCGTTACGCGCGCGGGTCGTACTTTTGCCCGTCGGCGGACTTCGGATCTCCTACGAGACCCCATCTTCCGCTGCCTCTTGTGCGGCGAGAGCCGCGGCACCGTCGGACACATCCGGGCCATCACCATCCGATGAAAAGGAGAGCGCGCCCCGGAGCAGCACGGGCAGTAAGAGCGGGGACCGGAAGACACGAGACGTGAGCGTCATGACCGCCTCGCGCACGTACGGGAACGCCTGCATCAGAGTGACGTTGTTGACAAACTCGTACGCTACTTCGCGTGGGATGCGAAGGGGCGCATCTGAGACGTACTCACACGCGATATCGACGGTCACGTCGCCTTGCTCGGCATGCACCTCTACCGTAAGGCGCGCCCCAAACTCGATCCCGATGTGCCGGGTGCGAAACCCAAAGTCAGTGCTGTACTCCCCCTCGGGAGACTCAAACGGTGCGTCGTCGGCGCGGAGCTTTGCGCCGACTCCGTAATAGACGACCTCAGTCAGGCGAAGCTTCTCAACTAGCGACTCGATCGTCTCGACGCCGAGTTCCTCACTCACCGTCAATGCCAGCCAGTACGAGCAACCGCACGCTGGGCGCTGCGGCCGGCGAGATGGATGATCTGAGAACTTCCCCAAGACGTGGCCGACTCGTCGCCTTCAGAACTATCAATCACCACAGCGTGATCAACAATGACCCCAAGCGCGTGTGCGTAGCGGCGAATCGTGGACAGCTTCGGATCGTTTCCCTGGCTCTCGAATGCCGCCAGCGCTGGTTGCGACACGCCCATCCTCTCCGCGAGCTTGGCTTGCGATACGCCGAGACTCTCTCGGATATGCCTTAGATGCCACAGCAGTTGAAGATCGTGCTCAGCAAGCACCCGTGCGCGTCGCTCTCCCGGAGTCTCGTCATCGATTCCAAACGGATCTGAGCTGTCGGGTGGGGTGACCCGCGTCGTGGGGGTCGAGAGTAGAGGGTGGTCGCCTCTTGTCCGCTCGCCTGTGCGGGCGGATGCTGGGTGTCTGGCCGTGGTTGACGTCGACACCCTTT
>NZ_JBKEAY010000003.1:0-16880 GCF_047972865.1 Microbacterium sp. | reverse complement strand
CAGATCCAGGGCTGGAAAGCAGCCCTCAACGCCCTCGCACTCGCCCACCCCGACCGGCTTACCAGACACATCAACTAAAACATTCCGGAACTCGCATACACAAAGTACTTGACAAGCTCCCCGTCGGTGTCGGCCAGCACCACCCACCCCACGGACTGGTCGGTCATCTCGTACGACTGCGGACTCAGGTACATCGCGAAATCCGCGCCGCCCAGCGATGCCTCCTCCGTACTCACCTGCGCATCACGCAGCACCCCCGCACTGCCACCGCACCCGGCCAACGCCGCCAACAACCCACCCGACACCATCACCACACCCCAGCGCCTCAGGTGGGGCCGCACCCGCCCGGTGCGGCCCCACACGTTCGGTGAGCGCCTCACAGTGTTCTGTAGGTGACGGTGTACTTCGAGTCCTTGATGTTGTACGGGTAGACACCGAGCCCGCCGTTTCCGTCGAGGTCGAGTCGCGTCTTGATGATGTACGCGGCCCAGACCAACTGCGAGCAGTTCATCTTCGCTCCGTGGCGATCCTTGTTGAACGCGAAGTTCGCGTTGTAGGCCTTGCCGCGCAAGTTCGTGTAGGCGTAAGTGGCTGCCGCGGTGCGATTGGTCTGCGAGGTCTTGACGTACTGCTTCACCGCGCCCCTGCCGACCGGTAGCGTGCTGGCGGACGCCGAACGGCTCTTCTTACCGAGCCCGGGCGCCTCGACTATCGTGCGGGTGGTGTAGTAGATGCCGGTGTGTCCGTGATTCACGAACAGCGTCGATGAGGGCGACACGAAAATGTCACCTCGGCGTTCCCCATTCTTGAGGATGGTCGTGCCGCCGCCGCCGCCGCTGCCTGACGGGACCGCGTCGTTCGACGTGGCGCGCCCGCTCGACGATCCGGATGCCGCCACGGACTCTCGCGCCTCAGCGAGCATCTGATCGGCGACCGCCGCCGGGGTCGAACCGGTCTGCGCCGCGACATCCCGCACGAGTTGTTCGACACCCTCTCGTGTCGTTCCCGGGTTCAACGCGACGAGCTCGTCCAGCCCATCGCCCGCGTGCGCCGGTCCGGCCACCACACCCACACTCAGCACAATCGCGGCGACAGCCGCGGTAATGATCCCCCTGCGATTCATGATCCCTCTCTCCGTCGAGCGCCACCGACTCGGCGACGTACTCCCGACCGTAGCCGCGCGGCGGCGGGGAAGGATGTAGGGATTTCGGCGGACACGGTTGCGGGCCCCCGACGTCGGTGGCCGGTTATTGGTGGGTGGGGGCGATGGCGGTGCCGCGGATGACGAGGCTTTGTCCGCGGATGTTGTTGAGGTCGTCGATGGTGAGGAGGGGGGTTTCGTCGCCGGTGTCGTGAGTGCGGCCGGGGGTGCAGGCCGGCGTCGGTCCAGGTCAGGCTGGCGGTGTCCATGCCCGCGGTCGCGATCGTGCGGATGGTCCCGTCGGTGTCGGCCAGGACCACCCACCCCACGGACTGGTCAGTCATCTCGTACGACTGAGGACTCAGGTACATCGTGAAATCCGCGCCGCCCAGCGAAGCCTCCTCCACACTCACCTGCGCGTCGCGCCAGCGCCTCATGGCACTCGACCGTAGCCGACGGCCGGGTGCTGCGGGTCAGAGCACGCGCAGGATGTCTTCCACGCGGTCCTTCGCGTCGCCGAAGAGCATCTGGGCGTTGTCCCGGAAGAACAGTGGGTTCTGCACGCCGGCGTACCCGGAAGCCATCGAACGCTTGAACACGACGACGTTCTCCGCTTCCCACACCCGCAGCACCGGCATGCCGGCGATGGGGGAGCCGGGGTCCTCGGCTGCGGCGGGGTTGACGGTGTCGTTCGCGCCGATCACCAGCACGACGTCGGTGTCGGCCAGGTCGTCGTTGATCTCGTCCATCTCCAGCACGACGTCGTACGGCACCTTCGCTTCGGCCAGCAGCACGTTCATGTGGCCGGGGAGGCGCCCCGCCACGGGGTGGATGCCGAATCGGACGTCCACCCCGCGCTCGCGCAGCCGACTGGTCAGCTCGGCCACCGGGTACTGGGCCTGCGCGACCGCCATGCCGTAGCCGGGCGTGATGACCACCGACGAGGCGTTCGCGAGCATGTCGGCGACCGTCTCGAAGTCGGTCTCGCGGTGCTCGCCGTGGTCCTCCTCGCCGCCCTTGGGCGCTTCGATCCCGAACCCGCCGGCGATCACCGAGAGGAACGAGCGGTTCATCGCCCGGCACATGATGTACGACAGGTACGCACCCGACGATCCCACCAGCGCACCGGTGACGATGAGCAAGTCGTTGTTGAGCAGGAACCCGGCGGCAGCGGCAGCCCAGCCGGAATAGCTGTTGAGCATCGAGACGACGACCGGCATGTCGCCGCCGCCGATGGAGGCGACCAGGTGCCACCCCAGCAGCAGCGCGATCGCGGTCACTGCGACCAGCAGCCCGAGGTTCGGCGTCAGCACGTACCAGACGGTCAGCGCAATGAACACCACGAGCGCACCGAGGTTCATCACGTTCTTGCCCGGGAGCACGAGCGGCTTTGAACTCATCCGGCCGGAGAGCTTCAGGAACGCGACGATCGACCCGGTGAAGGTCACCCCGCCGATGAACACCCCGATGAAGACCTCGGCGTGGTGGATGTCAGCGAGCGAACCCGTGAGACCCGAGTCGTACAGGTGCCCGTTCCAGCCGACCAGCACGGCGGCAAGACCCACGAACGAGTGCAGCAGCGCGATCAACTCCGGCATCCCGGTCATCTCGACCACCCGGGCCCGCCACAGCCCGATCACCGCGCCGACGGCGACCGCCGCGGCCAGCAGGGTGAGCCCCACCGTGCCCGACGAGGTGCCCCACGCAGCGGAGGCGGTCAGCCAGACCGTGGCCACCAGCGCGATCGCCATGCCGACGATCCCGTATGCGACGCCGCGGCGAGCCGTCTCGTGCTTGCTGAGCCCCGCGAGACTCATGATGAACAGAAGGGCGGCGACGATATATGCCGCACCGGCGATAGAAGCGGCGAGGCTCATCGGTCACCCTCCTTCTGGAACATGCCGAGCATTCGGCGGGTCACGGCAAAACCGCCGAAGATGTTGATCGATGCCACGAGCACCGCGACGGCGGCGAGGATCTGGACGACCAGATCATCCGCCGTGATCTGCACCATCGCGCCGACCACGATGATGCCGCTGATCGCGTTGGTGACGCTCATCAACGGTGTGTGCAGGGCGTGGGCCACCTTGCCGATGACGTAGAAGCCCACCACGACCGACAGTGTCAGCACCAGGAAGTGCTGCGGCAACGGCGGCGGCGCGATCGCGCACACGGCGAACAGTGCCGCGATGCCCACCCCGATCAGCCACGACTTCGCGGTCTGCGACATCGTCTTCTTCGGCTCCGGCGGTGCGACGTCGGCCGGCGCGGCGGCCGGCGCCGCCGACACCTGAGCGGGCGGCGGCGGCCAGGTGACCTCGCCGTCGCGGACGACCGTCACCGAACGCTGCACGATGTCGTCGAAATCGATCGTGAGCTGCCCGTCCTTGCCGGGGGTGAGAAGCTTCAGCAGGTTCAGCAGGTTGGTGCCGTACAGCTGCGAGGCCTGCTGCGGCAGCCGGCTGGGCAGATCGGTGAACCCCAGGATGATGACGCCGTTGCCGGTGACGACACGCTCGCCGGCGACCGACCCCTCCACGTTGCCGCCCTGCGCGGCCGCCATGTCGACGATGACGCTTCCGGGCCGCATTGAGGCGACGTCGGCCGCGGTGATCAGCCGCGGAGCCGCCCGCCCCGGGATGAGTGCCGTCGTGATGACGATGTCGACATCGGCGGCCTGCTCCGAGTAGATCTCGGCGGCGCGCCGGTCGTAGGCCTCGCTGGTCGCCTTCGCGTACCCGTCGCTGGAGACCTCTTTCTGCTCGTCGGGGACGACGACCTCGAGGTACTCGCCACCGATCGAGGCCACCTGGTCGGCGACCTCGGGCCGCGGGTCGGTGGCGCGCACGATGGCGCCCAGGCTCGAGGCCGCCCCGCTCGCGGCCAGACCCGCCACGCCGGCACCCGCCACCAGCACCTTCGCCGGCGGCACCTTGCCCGCCGCCGTCACCTGGCCGGTGAAGAACCGGCCGAACTCGTGCGCCGCCTCCACGACCGCGCGGTACCCGGAGATGTTCGCCATCGAGCTGAGCACGTCCATGGACTGCGCCCGCGATATCCGCGGCACGGCGTCCATCGCCAACGCGGTCACGCCGCGCGCGGCGAGCTTCTCCAGCAGTTCCGGGTGCAGCGCCGGGCTGAGCGTCGCGACCACCGTCGCGCCGGCGGCCAGCCGTGCGATCTCGGCATCGGTGGGGGCCGCGATCTTCAGGACCACGTCGGCGGACCACGCGGTCGCGACATCGGCGATCTCGGCCCCCGCCGCCGCGTAGGCGGCATCGGGGAAGGCCGCGGCCGCGCCGGCGCCGGCTTCGACCGACACCCGGTACCCCAGGGCGATGATCTTCTCGACGGTCGTCGGCGATGCCGCGACCCTGCTTTCCGCTGGCTGCTCAGCGACGATGCCGATGCGCGTCATTCGTCCTGTTCCTCAATGTCGTGTCGTTGCCGGGCCGGTGGCGGCCCGGGCGCTCTCATGCGGGCGGCCAGGCACCGTGGCCCGGCCGACACCACAAACCTATGGGGACGGCGGTCACATGTTCTGTCCTGAGCGCCGATTTCGAGGGAAAGAATGCCACTTCTTTACAAATATGTAAACGCGCCGGCATCCGTACACTCGTTCCATGAGCTTCTCTTCGACGCCCGAACTCGAATCCGACCGTCAGGCACTCATCGCACTCATCGGCGACGAGGCGGTGTTCCACGGCGATTTCACGCTCGCCAGCGGCAAGAAGGCGTCGTACTACGTCGACATGCGCAAGCTCACCCTCGACCACCGTGCGGCCCCCGCGATCGGGCGGATCATGCTCGACCTGATCCGCGACGTCGAGGACATCGTCGCCGTCGGCGGACTCACGCTCGGCGCCGACCCCATCGCCAACGCCGTCCTGCACGAGTCGGTGCGTGCCGGGCGTCCGCTGGACGCGTTCGTCGTCCGCAAGGAGCCCAAGGACCATGGGCGAGGGCGGCAGGTGGAGGGTGCCGATGTCGTCGGTAAGCGTGTCGTCGTGGTGGAAGACACCTCCACCACAGGGCAGTCGGCACTCAAGGCGGTCGAAGCGTTGCGGCGCGAGGGGGCCGACCCGGTCGCCGTCGCCGTCATCGTCGACCGCAAGACCGGCGCCCAGGCCGCCGTCGAAGCGGCGGGCTTGCAGTGGCTTGCCGCGATCGATCTGGACGACCTCGGACTCGACCCGCAGTAGCGGCCGGGATCAGTCGTCGTCGCGGCGGCGACGGAGAAAATGCACGATCACCACGATCAGCGATGCGGTGCCGATCAGACCGGTCGTGGCGAACAGCAACGTCTGTTCGAACTCGTTCACGACCCACCTCCGGTGCCGACTATCGTACGGGGTCAGCGTAATGGTCGCCCCGCCCCGTAGTCTCATGGGTGTGGGACGAGATGTGTGGGACCCGGAGCTACTACCCGATCTGGACGGCAAGCGGTATCTGATCACCGGGTCGAGCGCGGGACTGGGGTTCTTCGCTTCGCTGCAGGTGGCCGCGGCGGGTGGCCACGTCATCATGAGCGGACGCAACCCGAACCGGCTCGCCGCGGCGCGCGTCGCCGTGCAGCGACAGTACCCGGATGCCTCCGTCGAGACCCTCCTGCTCGACACCAGCAACCTCGGGTCGGTGCGCGCCGCCGCGGCGACCGTCCGATCCCGGAAGGGACTGCACGGCATCCTGCTGAACGCCGGGATCGTGCGCGCCCCGCGCCACCGGGAGGTCACCCGTGACGGGCACGAGCTGGTGTTCGCGACCAACGCCCTCGGGCACTACGCCTTGGCCGGCGCGCTGCTGCTGCCGCTGGCAGCCGGGCGCGGCCGGCTGGTCTGGGTCGGATCCATCTCGACATCGTTGACGGCGATCGGCGCGCTCGACCCCGAGCTGGAACAGGGGTACTCGCCGTGGCGCGCCTACGTGCAGTCGAAGGTGGCCACCACGGCGCTCGGGTTCGAAGCCGACCGGCGGCTGCGCGCCGCCAACGTCCCGGTGGACAGCGTCGTCGCCCATCCGGGGTACGCGATCAGTGGGCGCACGCGTGGCGTCGTCGGGGTCAACGTACCCGGTCGGTGGAAGCGGTTCACCGACAACTTGCAGGCGCCGGTCTCGCAGTCGAAGGAGCGGGGCGCGTGGTCGCTGGTGCGCGCGCTCGTCGACCCCGACGTCGAAGGGGGGCAGTTCTGGGGGCCGTCGCGGGCGCTGTCCGGGCTTCCGCGGCCCGCGACACCGGCCCGGATCACGCGCGACCTCGACCTCGGCGCCCGCCTGTGGGACTTCTGCCAGGAGGCAACCCGCACCGAGTGGCCCTACCTCAAGGCCTCGCGCGCTCGCGCCCGCTGACCGCGCGACGGACTCAGCGGGTCAGCCACACTGCGCTCGTGGCGGCGGTCGGCAGCGTCACCGTCGCGCCGCCGTCGATGCGCACGGCATCGCGACCGGTGACGGTCACGATGTGCCCCACGCCGATTCCGGCGTCTTCGATCGCACGCAGCAGGTCGGCATCGCGATCGCTCACCCGCAACACCCGCCCGCTGTGACCGATCGGCGCCTCGCCCAGCAGGACGAATGCCTCGCGCTGCGCCCGGCCGGCGGCATCCGGGATCGCGTCACCGTGCGGATCGAACCGGGGGTGGCCGAGGCGCTCCGAGATGCGGTCGAGCAGGCGATCGCTGATGGTGTGCTCCAAGACCTCGGCCTCGTCGTGCACCTCGTCCCAGGTGTAGCCGAACTCCTGCACCAGCCACGTTTCGATCAGCCGGTGGCGGCGGATGATCGCGGCGGCGCGCAGCCGGCCCGCATCGGTCAGCGTGACCGGACCGTACGGGCGGTGGGCCACGAGGTCTTGCACCGCGAGCTTCTGCACCATCTCGGTGACCGTGGACGGCGCCAGGCCCAGCACTCCCGCCAGCTGGGAGGGCGTGATCGGCGTGGACTGCCACTCGGTGTGGTGGTAGATCGTCTTGAGGTAGTCGTCGATCGCGGCGGAAGGCACGTCTTAGGGTACCGGGGCGCTATCGGCCCGCGAAGACCAGCCACAGCAGCATCCCGTTGAGGCCGATGAGGAGCACGGCTGCGGCCACGCCCGCGGCCGTGGTGACCGCCCGGTTGCGGTACACGCCCAGCACGTCGGCGCGGGCGGTCAGCGAGACGAGCGGGATGAGCGCGAACGGGATGCCGAAACTCAGCACCACCTGACTGAGCACCAGCGCGAGGGTGGGGTCGACGCCGAGCCCGAGCACGATCAACGCCGGCGCCATCGTCACCAGGCGCCGGGTCAGGAGCGGCACCCGCACCCGCAGCAGCGCGTCCATGAGCTCGGCGCCGGCGTACGCGCCGACGGCCGTGCTGGCCAGACCGCTCGCGAGCAGCCCGACCGCGAACAACGTCGCCACGGCGGGGCCGAGGCTCGCGCCCAACGCCGCGTGGGCGCCCTCGAGCGAATCGGTGCCCGGCACACCGGCCAGGGTGGTCGCGGCCAGCAGCAGCATGGCGAGGTTCACGGTGCCGGCGACGACGAGGGCGACCGTGACGTCCCAGCGGGTGGCGCGCAGCAACCGCGCCGTCGCGATGCCGCGGCGGTGCCCCAGCGTCGCGGCGGCGGAGCCGGCCTCGGCGGCCGGGGCGAACCGGTCTCGCGCCAGTGCGCTGTGGGCGTAGATGGCGTGCGGCATGATCGTCGCGCCGAGGATCGACGCGGCCAGCAAGACCGAATCGGTCCCCTCGAAGCGGGGGACCAAGCCCCCCACGACGGCAGCGGGGTCCGGCGGAGCGAGGAACACACCGTACGTGAACCCGAGGGTGATGGTCGCGAGCAGTCCGATGATGACGAGTTCGAAGGCGCGCGCGCCGCGCCGGGCCTGCACGAACAGCAGCACGACCGAGACGCCCCCGGTGATCACCCCGCCCCACAGGAGCGGCACACCGAACAGCAGCCACAGGGCGACGGCGCCGCCGATCACCTCGGCGACGTCGGTGGCCATGGCGACCAGCTCCGCCTGCAGCCAGTACGCGCGGCGTCCGGTGGGGCTGCGCATGCGCTCGCCGAGCGTCTCGGCGAGGCTCCGACCGGTGACCACACCGAGCTTGGCCGACAGGTACTGGATCAGCCAGGCCATCGCGTTGCCGAGCACGACGACCCACACCAGCAGGTAGCCGTAGCGCGCGCCGGCGGTCATGTTGCTGGCCACGTTCCCCGGGTCGAGGTAGGCGACGCCCGCCACGAGCGCCGGCCCGAGGAGCCACGCCACCCGGCGTGCGCGGGCCGGTGCCTCGCGCACCGCATTTTTCGGCATACCGAAAACTTTAGCGCCGCGGGTGCCGCCTTCGGTGCCGGGCGCCCGGTTCTCGCCGGGTAGCCTGAGCGGGTGACCGACGCGCCCGAACCGGACAGTGAACCGGTGGTCGGCGTCGGACCGTGGCCGGGTGGAGCGGATGCCTGGCCGGACGACGTCCGGTACGACCGGGAGCTGCTCGCCCACGGCGACCGCCGGAACGTGATCGACCGCTATCGATACTGGTCGATGGAGGCCATCGTCGCCGATCTCGATGCGCGCCGGCATCCGTTCCACGTCGCGATCGAGAACTGGCAGCACGACCTGAACATCGGATCGATCGTCCGCAGTGCGAACGCGTTCGGCGCAGCCGAGGTGCACATCGTCGGGAAGCGCCGATGGAACCGCCGCGGGGCGATGGTCACCGACCGCTACCAGCATGTGCGCCATCACCCCGACGTGGCCGCATTCGCGACCTGGGCCGACGGTGCCGGTATCCCGATCGTCGCCGTCGACAACGTGGCCGGTTCCGTGCCGGTCGACCGCGCCGACCTGCCCGAGCGGTGCGTGCTGCTGTTCGGCCAGGAGGGGCCAGGGCTGTCGTCCGACGCGGTGGCGGCGGCATCGGGCGTCGTCGAGATCACGCAGTACGGGTCGACCCGCTCGATCAACGCGAGCGCCGCCGCAGCCGTCGTGATGTACGAGTGGTGCCGCCGCTGGGCCTAGCCGTGGGCCCGCTCAGGCGCCCAGAACGAGCGCGAGCGAGGTGTCGCCACACGCCAGCACGCGCACCGCTCCGGTCTGCACGGGCGGGCGCGTGCCGGGCTTCGCGGCCACGGCCACCGCCTCGCGGACCGCGTCGAGGATGCCGGGCTCGCGCATCAACGAGCCCGGTTCGCGCCGCGCGTCGGTGGAGGTCACGACCCGCGCCGACGCGTTGACGACGGATGCCGGACCCTCGGCGGTGCGCAGCACCGGCAGGATCTCGCGTTCGAGCCGGTCGACCAGCGCGTCCGCGCCGACGAGGCCGACCTGGCTGCTCGCGTGGCGGACGGGGACCGTGATCGTCACAGCGTAGTCGTCGGTGCAGAGGTAGTCGACGTAGGGGCCGGTCACATGCAGGTTCCCGGTCGAGGTCGGCACCCGCCACCACTCCAGGGTGGTGTAGTCGCGGAACTGGTCGTGGTGCGGATCGTCGATCGTCGCGAGCCGCCGCAGCCCGGGGGAGCCGCCCAGCCACCAGGCGAGATGCCAGTGTGCGTCGCTGAGCACCCCCGGCGTCGCCACGAACCCCGCCCCCGTGACGAGCGTGCCGCCAGCCACGGCGGGGACCGCGAAGGACTCCACCAGGGGGTCCACGGATGCCGCGGCCAGCGGCATCCCGTCGTCGAGGGCACGCTCGAGCGTGACCCGCCATCGATCGACGGTCGCGAAGATGTCGTCGATGGTCGTCGCGATGCGCGCGGCGATCTCGGCTGCCCGTGTTGCGGAAGTACGGGTCATGGGCTGTGCTCCTCGGTCGCGGGGGCAGCCAGTCCGTCCACGCGGGCGCGTTCGTCGAGCAGCCAGTGGAAGGCGTCGTCGATGTGGGCGATCGTGGCGGTGCGGGCCTCACCGGGGGTGAACCGCCGCAGGGCTGCGATGACCTCCGCCCAGGCCCGCGCGGCGCGGTCGCGGTGCTCCTGGTGCTGGAGGCACATCCACAGCAGCGGCCCGGCTTCGCTCTGGAGCCGGACCTCTTCGTGCACCAGCCGCGGTGACTGACTGATCGCGGCGACCTCCAGGTGAAACCTGCCCACTGCGCGGCGGGCGCCGCCCCCGGTGGACAGGTCGGCACCCGCCGCCAGGCGCTCCAGAGCGGCGATGTCGTCGTCGGTGGCGCGCTCGGTCGCCGTCTCGGCCGCCGTCCCGGCGATCGCCGAGACGTGCAGCACCATGTCGCGCAGCTCGATTCGGCTGTGTTCCCGGAGGCGTCGCTGGAAGACGCGCGTGGAGACGTCGTGGTCGAAGGTGACGAAGCTGCCCCCGTCGCGACCGCGGCGCGTGATCACCAGCCCCTTGTCGCGCATGCCCTCAAGCGCTTCGCGCGCGGTCACCAGCGCGACACCGAAGCTCCGCGAGAGATCGGACTCGCTCGGCAGCCGTTCGCCGTCGCGCAGGATGCCGCTGACGATGGCGTCGGTGAGTCGCTGCTGCACCAGTTCGGCGCGTCCGGCGCCGTCCAGGGGGGAGAACACGACGGCGTACGCGGCGTCGGATCTCCCGGTCGTGTGGGGCAAGGCGAGACTCCCGTCGACGCGGCGACGAACCCGATCTCGTCAACCGTGACACGACCGTAAAATGAGCGATCCCGTATAGACATATGGTTCCATATCATTTAGTTGCAGGAGATCGAAGGAGATTCGTGCATGAGTGATCAGCAGCCCGCCATCCGGCTGACCGGACTCACCAAGTCGTTCGGCGCCGTGACCGCGGGCGACCGCGTCGACCTCGACATCGCCGCGGGTGAGTGCTTCTCGATGCTCGGCCCCTCCGGCTCGGGCAAGACGACCGTGCTGCGCCTCATCGCCGGGTTCGAACAGCCGACCGCGGGCACGATCGAGCTGTTCGGTGTGGACGTCACCGAACGTGCGCCGTTCGACCGCGACGTCAACACCGTCTTCCAGGACTACGCGCTGTTTCCGCACATGACGGTGCTCGACAACGTCGCGTACGGACTGCGCGTGCGCGGCGTCGGCCGCACCGAGCGACGCGAGCGCGCGATGCGCGCCCTCGCGGCGGTGCGCCTCGACCCGTTCGCCGCCCGCAAGCCCTCGCAGCTGTCCGGCGGCCAGCGCCAGCGGGTCGCGCTGGCTCGGGCCACGGTCGTCGAACCCAAAGTGCTGCTGCTCGACGAACCGCTCGGCGCCCTCGACCTGAAGCTGCGCGAGCAGATGCAGGTCGAACTCAAGCAGATCCAGCGCGACCTCGGCATCACCTTCATCTTCGTCACCCACGACCAGGAGGAGGCGCTGACCCTCTCCGACCGGGTGGCGGTCTTCCACGACGGCGGCATCGTGCAGCTCGGCACGCCGCGAGACCTCTACGAGCGGCCCGCATCCCGCTTCGTCGCCGACTTCGTCGGCACCTCGAACCTGTTCGAGGCGGACGAGGCCGCCGCAGTGCTCGGCCGCACTGGGCAATTCTCCCTCCGCCCCGAGAAGATGACCCTCGCCGAGCGCGCCGCCACAGCCCCGACCGAGCGATCCGCCGCGGGAACACTCGTCGAGTCGATCTACATCGGCACCGGCATCCGCCGCGTCGTCGACCTCGACGCCGGCCCGCGCGTGACGGTGCTCGAACCGAACGACCGCACGCGGGCCGACCGGGAAGACCGCGGCGAACGCGTGCACGTCGTCTGGCACGACGCCGACGTCGTCGCCCTCGCCGCCCCCTGACGCCACAGGCCTGGGCATCCGCCCCGGACATCACACCACAGCACACCGAGAGGAACACCATGATGCACACCACCCGAGGTGCGCGCGTCGCCGCCACCGTCGTCGCGATCGGCTCGATCGCCGTGCTCGCCGGCTGCGGCACGTCCGGCGGCACCGGCGCGACGCCGTCCCAGGCCGCCGAAGACCTCGGCGACTACGAGGGCAGCGTATCGATCCTGGCGTGGCCCGGCTACGTCGAGGACGGCAGCAACGACCCGACCGTCGACTGGGTGAGCGGCTTCGAGGAGAAGACCGGCTGCATGGTCGAGGCGAAGACCTACGGCACCAGCGACGAAGCGGTCAACCTGATGAAGACCGGCGACTACGATGTCGTCGCCGCCTCCGGTGACGCGACGCTACGGCTGATCGCGTCTGGGGACGTCGCACCGGTCAACACCGACCTGATCCCGAGCTACGCGGGCGTGTTCGACTTCCTGAAGGACAAGGAATGGAACTCGGTCGACGGCGTCTCGTACGGCGTGCCACACGGGTACGGCGCGAACCTGCTGATGTACAACACCGAGGTGGTCACCGAGGCACCGACCTCGTGGGACGTCGTGTTCGACAAGGCCGGGGACAACTCCGGAAAGATCACCGCGTACGACTCGCCCATCTACATCGCCGACGCCGCCGTGTACCTCATGGCCCACCAGCCCGACCTCGGCATCCAGAACCCCTACGCCCTGGACGAGACCCAGTTCGCCGCCGCCGTCGACTTGCTCAAGGCCCAGCGGGAACACGTCGGGGAGTACTGGTCGGACTACCTCAAGGAGATCCAGGCGTTCCAGACCGGTGACTCGGTCGCCGGCACCACGTGGCAGGTGATCCAGAACGTGCTCGCCGGTGAGGGCGCGACCACCGAGGTCGTGCTGCCCGAAGAGGGGGCGACCGGCTGGTCGGACACCTGGATGATCGCGTCCGAGGCGAAGAGCCCGAACTGCGCGTACGCGTGGCTGGACTGGATTGCGAGCCCCGAGACCAACGCGGCCGCGACCGCCTACTTCGGTGAGGCGCCGTCGAGTCTGGCCGCGTGCGACTTCCGCGACGACTGCGAGGCCTACCACGCCGGCGACGAGGAATACGCCTCACAGATCTGGTACTGGACCACGCCGATCGCCGAGTGCGTCGACGGCCGCACCGACGTCGAGTGCGTCGACTACGCCGCCTGGACGGCGGCCTGGACCGAGATCAAGGGCTGACGCCCAGACGGATGCCGGGGAACTTCGCGCTCCCCGGCATCCACCGCCCCCCGATCGACACCACCCGAGGACCCCATGTCGACGATCTCCCCTCCGGCCCGAGCCGTACCGGCACCGGCCCGGACGCCGTGGCGCCGGGTATCGGCGTTCCTGGCGACGCACCCGAGGGCGCGGCTGTCGCTGCTGCTGACCGCGCCCCTGTTCTGGCTCGGACTGGTCTACATCGTCGCGCTCGTGCTGCTGCTGGTGACCGCGTTCTGGCGCGTCGACAGTTTCACCGGCGAGATCATCACCGAGTGGACCGTCGACAACATCGTCACGGTGGTCACCGGCGCGCTCTACCAGACGGTCACGCTGCGGACGGTGGGTGTGGCCGCGCTGGTCACCGCCATCGACGTCGCCCTGGCGTTGCCGATCGCGTTCTACATGGCCAAGGTCGCCTCCCCGCGGGTGCAGCGGATCCTGGTCATCGCGGTGCTCATGCCGCTGTGGGCGAGCTACCTCGTCAAGGCGTACGCGTGGCGGTCGGTGCTGTCGCAGGATGGCATCCTGGAGTGGCTGCTCGCCCCGCTGGGTCTGCACACACCCGGCTACGGACTGCCGGCGACGGTCATCACGCTGTCGTACCTGTGGCTGCCGTACGTGATCCTGCCGATCTACGCCGGGCTGGAGCGGGTGCCGGACTCGCTGCTGGAGGCCTCGGCCGACCTGGGCGGGCGCACCTGGCGCACCGTGCGGTCGGTGGTGCTGCCGCTCGCGTTCCCCGCCATCGTCGCGGGCACGATCTTCAGTTTCTCGCTGTCGCTGGGCGACTACATCACCGTCAACATCGTCGGCGGCGCCAACCAGATGCTCGGAAACCTCGTCTACACGAACGTCGGCGCCGCCAACAACCTGCCGCTCGCGGCGGCGATCGCGCTCATCCCGATCGTCATCATCTTCGGCTACCTGGCCCTGGTGCGCCGCACCGGCGCCCTCAACAACCTGTGACCCACGTGAGGACTGTGACATGAGACTGGGAACCTCAGCCCGCGTGGTGCTCGCGACCGTGACCGCCGTGATCCTGGTGGCGGTGTACCTGCCGCTGATGGTGGTGGTCGTGAACTCCTTCTCGACCTCGACGTCGCTGACCTGGCCGCCGCCGGGATTCACGCTGGAATGGTGGGGGCGCGCGTTCCAGAGCGCGGGGGCGCTCGAGGCGGTCGGCACGAGTGTGCTGGTCGCCAGCATCTCGACCGGGATCGCCCTGGTGCTCGGCACCCTCATCTCGCTCGCGCTGCAGCGGTTCGACTTCTTCGGGCGCGAGGCGATCTCGTTGCTCGTGATTCTGCCGATCGCGCTGCCGGGGATCATCACCGGTATCGCCCTGAACAACTTCTTCCGCACCATCATGGGCATCCCGCTCTCGATCTGGACCGTGATCATCGCGCACGCCACCTTCTGCATCGTCACGGTGTTCAACAACGTGATCGCCCGGCTGCGTCGCACCGGCACGAACCTCGAAGAGGCCTCCGCCGATCTCGGGGCCGGCATCTGGACGACGTTCCGCCTGGTGACCTTCCCGCAGTTGCGTTCGGCGCTGCTGGCGGGGGGTCTGCTCGCCTTCGCGTTGTCGTTCGACGAGATCATCGTGACGACGTTCACGGCAGGATCCGGAGTCACGACCCTGCCGATCTTCATCCTCAATAACATGTTCCGGCCGAACCAGGCGCCGATCGTGTCGGTCATCGCGGTCGTCCTCGTGGTCGTCTCGATCGTCCCGATCTACCTCGCCCAGCGACTCTCGGGCTCCGAACAGACACGGCGGTAGCGGCGCACGTGACGCGCGCCGCAGTCAGCGGTCGGCGTGCGCCGTGGCATCCGCGACGCGTTCACGGAGCGTCGCGAGATCGGCATCGGAGAACAACTCCCGTGGGAACACGTTCACCACGCGCGAGCCGTTCAGACGCAGCAGCAGGCACGTCGGGGTCGTGTCGATGCGGCGGATCGCGTCGTAGCGCACATCGCTCGCCCCCAGGCGCGAGGCGGTGTGCAGATGATCGTCGAGCAGTTCGAGGGTGGCGGACTGGCCGACCGGGTAGGCCGCCCGCACGGCGGCTCGGGTCTGTGTGAAGGCGATCACCGGAAGAAGCGCCACGATCACGATCAGGAAGCCGACGCTGGCCAGAGCCGTCGCCTCTCGTGTCAGGGCGGCGGCGATGAGTCCGAGCACGAGCGCCGCGGCCACGATCGCCGAGAGCACGATCGACAGTGGACGCGTCAGCAGCCACCGCACGTACCCGCCCGCGAGCCGCGACGGCATGCGCGCATCCGCCCGGATCTCTTTCACCACCCGCACATTCTGGCATGCGCTCCGTCTGCTGACTGTCCCGCAGCTGCGTTCAGCGCGAGTCCGGCGTGAACGCTCACACTTGACCCTGACACCGTGTCAGGCTGTGTGCTGGGGTCACCATGTTGAGCATCGGAGAGTTCGCCCGCCTGGCCGGGGTGTCGGTGCGGATGCTGCGCCACTACGACCGGCTCGACCTGCTGCGCCCGCAGCGGGTCGATCCGCATAGTGGCTACCGCTCGTACTCCACCAGCCAACTCGACCGCGCCAATCAGCTGATCGCCCTGAAAGACCTCGGGTTCACCCTCGAGCAGGTCGGCCGGCTGCTGGACGTCGACCTGCCGGGAGAGGCGGTGGCGGTGCTGCTGCGCCGTCGCCGCGACGAACTGCGCGAGCAGCTGACCGCCGACCGTGACCGGCTGCGGTCGGTCGAGGCGAGACTCCGAGCGATCGAGAAGGAGAAGCCCATGCCCGTGTTCACCGAGGAAGCGCTGCCCGAACTGCGCCTGGTTCGGGAGTCCGTACGTATCGAGGAGATGAACCAGATCGAACTCGTCATGGGCGACATGTTCGCCCGCGTCGCCGACGCGATCTCGGGCGCGGGCCTCAGCCCCACCGGCTCCGGGGTCGCCACCTACACCCCCGACGGCGACGGACTCATCGCCGCCGCCGCCGAGCCGATCGGCGATGGGCCCGTCCCCGACGGGCTTGAGGCCGTCGTCGTGGCGGCAGAGCCGCGAGCCCTGGTGGCCCGCTACACCGGACCGGACCTGGGCGGCATCCAGCAGGCCTGGCAGCAGCTCGTCTCCGAGGTGGAGACGCGCGGGCTGGTGCCAGAGGGAACCTGCCGCGAGGTGTATCTGACGACACCGTTCGAGGATCCCAGGGCAGGATGGGTCGTCGACCTGCAGCAGCCGGTGGCGGCATCGTGAGCGCGGACCGCCCCCGGGCGATCGACCTCAAGCGCGACCTGCCCGCGCTCTACCGGCCGGGGTCACGGGAGTTCACCGAGGTGGTGGTGCCCCCCACCACCTATCTCACCGTCGACGGACACGGCGATCCGAACACGTCACCGGCGTACCTCGCCGCCGTGCAGGCGCTCTACACGACCGGCTATGCCGTGCGCGCCGCGTTCCGCCACGCCACCGGCGGAGCCTTCGTGGTCGGACCGCTCGAGGGCCTGTGGTCCAGCGCCGACCCGACGACGTTCGTGACACGGGACAAGAGCGCGTGGGAGTGGACGATGATGATCCCGCTGCCCGATGTCGTCGCCGCTGAGACGATCACCGAGGGCATCGCCGCGGCTGCCGCGCGCGGGCTGGACGTTCCCGTCGACCGGGTGCGGGTGCAGCGGTTGGACGAGGGCCGCTGCCTGCAGATCATGCACCTCGGGTCGTTCGACGACGAGGCGCCCACCCTCGCCCGACTGCACGACGAGATCATGCCCGCCCGCGGCCT
>NZ_JBKEAY010000229.1:0-6759 GCF_047972865.1 Microbacterium sp. | reverse complement strand
AACAACCCCGACCGCATCGTGCTGAAGAAGTACGACCCGGTCGTCCGCAAGCACGTCGAATTCCGAGAGGAGCGCTGATCCATGGCGAAGAAGAGCAAGATCGCGCGCAACAAGCAGCGCGCTGAAGTCGTCGCCCGCTACGCCGAGAAGCGCGCCGAACTGAAGAAGGCCCTGGTCGACCCGAACTCGACCGACGAGCAGCGCGAGGCCGCCCGCGTCGGCCTCCAGAAGCTGCCCCGTAACGCCTCGCCGGTGCGTCTGCGCAACCGCGACGCGATCGACGGACGCCCCCGCGGCAACCTGTCGAAGTTCGGCATCTCGCGGGTTCGCTTCCGCGACATGGCCCACCGCGGCGAACTGCCCGGTGTGACCAAGTCGAGCTGGTAAGACCACCTGACACGACGGCCCGGACCTCCTCGGAGGGCCGGGCCGTCGGGCGTCCGGACCCGCGGATGCCCGGTCTCGCCGCCGGGTGCAAACCAGTCACACCAGTCACAACAGCAACATCAGTCACATCCGTCACGAAACACGCGCAAAGTTCCCTGGGGAACGCCGGAAATCCGCGGAATGTCGCGGCTCGTGGGTATATTCGGTCGCGGTCGCATGACCAACCGGGCGGTGTCCACCGCTCGGGAAGACGTACCGGCGTAACCCGCCCCTCTGGAGGACAACCCCAATGGCTATCACCAAGACCGAGCTCGTTGCCAGCATCGCCAGCGCGACGGGTCAGAGCCAGTCGACCGTCTCGGGCGTGCTCGACTCGCTGTTCGCAACCGTGTCCGAGGCCGTCGCCAAGGGCGAGAAGGTCTCGATCCCCGGCTACATCGCCTTCGAGTCCGTGGCCACCGCCGCGCGCACGGGCCGCAACCCGCAGACCGGCGCCGAGAGCAAGATCCCGGCCGGCAAGCGCGTCAAGGTGACCGCCGGCTCCAAGCTGAAGGCCGCCGTCAAGTAAGACGCTCCCACGACAGCAGAGGGGGGATGCCCGCGGGCATCCCCCCTCTGCTGTGCGCGCATCGGGCCCCGCCGCCGCGACGTAGGCTGAATGGGTGAACTCCCGCGCGCTCCGCTTCGCCGGACCGGCGATCCTCGCGGCGGTCGCCCTCGTGGCCCTGGTGGGCAGCCTCGCCTTCGGCGGCGGCGCGGCCCCGCTGCTGGTCGGCGACCCCGGTCCGGTCGTGCGCTGGATGCTGCCGGTGGCGCAACTGGCCGTCAACCTCTCCGCAGCGGTCATGGTCGGCGCCCTCGTGCTCGCGCTGTTCGGCTTGCGTGCGGGCGAGCGCCCGTTCGAGGCGGCGGTGGATGCGGCATCCGTCGGCGCGGCGATCTTCACGGTGGCGGCCGCGGCGACGGCCTATCTCACGTTCCTCAATGTCTTCAACGCGACGCCGAGCGCCGGCGAGGTGTTCGGTCGCCAACTGGGGGACTTCCTCGTCGGCACCGAACTGGGCCTGGCGTGGCTGCTCACCACGCTGTTCGGCGCCGTGCTGACCGTGCTGACCTTCGCCTTCCGCGGCTGGACCGCCACGCTGCTGATCGCCGCCCTCGCGGTGGTCGCCCTCATCCCGATGGCCACGCAGGGTCACTCGGGCGACGAGGCCGACCACAACATCGCCGTCACCGCGCTGGCCCTCCACATCGGCGGCGCCGCCGTCTGGGTGGGTGGGCTCCTGACGCTCACGGTGGTGCGCGGCCACCTGGATCGGGAGCGGATGCTCGCACTGCTGCGCCGGTACTCGTCGGTCGCCCTCGCCGTCTTCGTCGTGGTGGCCGGTTCGGGCATTGCCCGCGCGACCGTCGGGGTGGTCTCGTGGGAGTACCTCGTCTCGCCCTACGGCGCGATCCTGCTGACCAAGGTCGCCGCACTGCTGCTGGTGGGGGTGCTCGGTGCGGTGTACCGGTTGCGTCTGATCGAGGGCATCCGCACCGCCGCGACCGCGCACCGGTTCTGGTGGTTCATCGCGGTCGAATTCGCGGTGCTGGGCCTGGCCAGCGGCGCCGCCGTCGCGCTGTCGCGCACGCCGCCGCCGGTCGACACGACGCTGCCGCTGCCGGCCGTGCGCACCCCGTCGGAGTTTCTCACCGGGGCGCCCTTGCCGCCGGAGTTCACCCTGCAGCGCTGGCTCACGATGTGGGACATCGATCTGCTGTGGCTGTTCGTGGTCGGGTTTGGGCTGTTCTTCTACCTCGTGGGCGTGTGGCGGCTGCATCGCCGCGGCGACCGCTGGCCGATCTACCGCACCGTGCTGTGGGTGGCCGGGCTGGCGCTGCTGGCGTGGGTCACCTGCGGCCCGATGAACGCGTACCAGGACTACCTGTTCAGCATCCACATGCTCGGGCACATGCTGCTGACGATGGCGATCCCGATGTTCCTCGTGGTGGGGGCACCGGTCACCCTGGCCGCGCGCGCCATCCACCGCCGCACCGACGGCACCCGGGGTGGCCGGGAGTGGATCCTGTGGGCCGTGCACACGCCGTTCGCGAAGCTGGTCTCGCATCCGCTCGTCGCCGCGGCCGTGTTCATCGGGTCGCTGTGGCTGTTCTACTACAGCGACCTGTTCCGGTGGTCGCTCTACGATCACCTCGGCCACGAGTGGATGGTGGCGCACTTCCTCATCTCGGGGTACCTGTTCGTGCAGTCGCTCATCGGGATCGACCCGGTGCCGTTGCGCTACCCGTACCCGTTCCGGCTGCTCACGCTGCTGGGGGTGATGGCGATGCACGCCTTCTTCGGGCTGGCCATCATGATGAGCAATGCGCTGTTCGTCGCGGAGTGGTTCGGCTCGATGGGACGCACGTGGGGCCCCACGCCGCTGGAGGACCAGTACGTCGGCGGCGGCATCGCCTGGTCGGTCGGCGAGATTCCCACCCTGATTCTCGCCATCGTCGTCGCGATCCAGTGGAGCCAGTCCGACGAGCGGGCCCAGCGCCGCGCCGACCGGCACGCCGACCGCACCGACGAGCAGGAGCTCAAGGAGTACAACGCGCGACTGGCGGCTCTGGCCGAGCGCGATGCCCGCGCCGGGCGCTGATCACGCGGCGACGCACGCAGTCGACGTCAGTCCGGATTTCCTCGGGACGCGGCGGTGCGCTTTCGATAGTCGATGTACTGGAGCACGGCGACGGCCGCGGCAGCAGCCGACAGGCCGAGGACGACCTTGCCGATGATGAGGTCGAGGCCGAAGACGAAGACGGCGAGCAAGGTGCCGGCGATCGCACACAGCGCAGCGATGAGAGAAATGAGCATGCGGGACCAATCTCAGAGATGTATTTCGTGGGGATGGAGGGGGGCAACAATCGCGGGAACGTGACTCACGAGCACGACGACACGGAGTGCCGCGACGTGCGCGACAAGATCCTGGCAGTAGGCGAGCCCCTCACGGTCGATAGCCGAGAACGGTTCATCAAGCAGCAGGACCGGACTGTCTCGGGCCACCGTCATCGCGAACGCGACCTTCTCCCGCATGCCTTGGGAGAAGTTCCCGAGCACATCTGACCGCGTGGACATGCCCAGGTCGCTCAGCAGTGCGCCGAACCGGTCTCGAAACTGCGACTCCGCGCGCGCTGTGTATTGCCACAACTCCACCACGAGTGCGGCGTGCTCAGCGATCGTCAATTCGGGATACACCGGGAGCTCAGACGGCAAGTAGGCCACCTGTCCGCGCATCACTGGTCCACCATCCACCATCACCGATCCGTGAGTGGGTGCGCGCACACCCGCACACAGGTCAAGCAGGGTGGTCTTGCCCGCTCCGTTCCTGCCGCGCAACCACCACGTCGTGCCGGAAGCCAAACGGAAATTGACATTGCTTAGCGCGTCATCATCTCCGTGTGGATAGCGATAGGTAATTTCAGATAGCGCCAATTCACCCACGGATAAGTCCCAACATGAGGGAGATCAGGAGCAGGCTACCCCATATTGCTGTGACGGCGATCGCGGCACGTCGCGTGACCCCAGCGATTCGTACAAGCCCTCGTCCATAGGCGACGAGCAGCACCAGATTGATCAGGGTGGCCCCGGCCAGCACGGTCGTTGTCTGGGCGTGACTGACAAACACGTCCCACACGCCGATCGCGGAGACCAGGAGCATGCCGGCGGTGACGGCGGCAGTGCATGCGTAGAGGCGCCGGAAGCTGAAAACGCGATCGTGAAGCGCCGCGACGACACCGACCGCAGAGGCGATAATCAGGCTGACGATGGCGACGATCGGTATGGCGATGAGCCCGCCGATCCAGGCCGTGACCGGCGTCACCCCATCGGCGCCGATCACTCCGCTGACCAGCAACGCGTGTTGCACCATGAGGAGGGAACCGATCACCGCGCCGGCGAATGCCAGTGCCGTCATCAACGCGGCCAGCTTCGGGACCACGGTAGTACGGGGCGGGGAGACGCGTGGCTCAGGTGGCATGGGCGTGGTTGGCATGTGTCCTCACTCCGTGGATGTGTCAGGTCGATGGGGTTTGCAGATGGACGACGCTGAAAGAGCCCTCCACGAGTGCGGCAACTGTGAGGATGATCAGGCCGACAGCTAAGAGCACAACGAATTTGGTCGTGCTGCGGCGAACCGACACCGGGAGTGAACTGTTCACAGCCCAGGCGAGTGCACACGAAGCCGGTACGGCTGCTGCTGCGGCAATGATCGCGAAGCCGAGAAGTTCGAGACCCGCGTGTGGCGCCAGGCCTGTCATGAGCGTGTCGGCGTGTCCGCCGAGAGCGACCACCCGCACGACTTTCCCCACGAGCAGGCCGTTGGCGAACATTATCGCGACGGAGCTGATCGAGCAGGTGACGATTCCGGCGGTGAGGAGGACCAGCCCAACCCAGACGTTGTTGCGCGCGATCGCCGCGGCATCGGCAGTCGCGCCCGAGGGGTCCAGGTCGTCGATGGACAGCCCCGAGACGCTGGTGAGTGCACCTACACCGACGCCCACCACGAGTGCGACCGCCGTGCAGGCACCGGCGAGCAGCGGAAGGTGCAGGGTCCAGTCGGCACGGCGGTGCTGTGCTACGGCGTCGTCGCTCCCGTTCATCGCACTCTCCATGAGTCCCGGGCGGACCGGTACGAGTTGCCCACCCAGGAGCGCTCAGCGAAGAGCAGGAGCGGCGCGGCGATCACGTGGGTCACGAGAATCGCGAGCGAAAGCGAGAGTGGGATTGCTGGCGGGATCAGGTCGCCGGCCATCGCCACGAAGGCCGACGCCAACAACGGCGCGACAACGAGCGGGTAGCGCGGGAGGGCCTGCAGGGTGGACTGCACCGTCTCGGCCGCGGACCCGGTGCCCTGTTCGAACGTTCGTTCGTTCATCGCGTCGGGGATGAGCAAGGGGCCCATGAACCACTGCACGATCGGAGCGACGGCATTTACGACGAGTATCGACGCGACCAGGAGCAGTACCAGCAACCAGGGCAGACCGATCGCTGATGCGTATCCTCCGAGCCCGATGAGTGTGATCCCAGCGGCGGGGAGAACATGGGCTGCGAGTAAGACGCGTCGAGCGCGGAAGAGTGCGCGCATGCTTCCAGGTGGCGCCTGGAGGTAAAGCACAATCACGTGCCTTTCGGCGGCCAGTCCCAGTACCGGCGCGAGTGCAGCGCGGGCTTCCGTGGCCTGGTTGTGCGCAGCCACCGTGGCAGCGGTGATCAGCATGAGGAGCGCAGCCTCGGTCGAAGCTGCGGTGGCGGCAAGCACGGCACCACCACCCAGGAAGAACGTTGCTTCGCCTGTCGGGAGGATGATCAACCAGAAACGCTGAGCCAGTGCCCAGCGTTCGGCCATGAGCCGCCGCACCTGCACACGCAGCGGCATCCCGGCTCGACGCGTCAGCGTGCGGAGGAACATCAGCCAGGTGTCGAGTGCGTCGGGGCGATGGGTGCGCGATGTGAGATGGTCGCGGTCGGTCACGAGCACGGGCGGCAGGCGACCGAGGAGGAGGACGCCGCCCATCAGTGCCGCCACGATGATGGCACATGTGGGCCACATTGCAAACGTGCGCAGATCGACTCCGCCGAGCGCACCACCCAGATCCGCACGAACCCGCTCGATGATGGTGTCGATGAACTGGTGCCAGGTGTCGTCGCGGAGGATGAGGTCGACGTTCGTGACGGTGTCCGCGATGGCTTGTGGCACGTGCAACAGCAGGCGCGTGACTGTCCACCCGAGCGCGAGCATCACGAAGCCGATCAGGATCGCCACAAGCAGTCTTCCGGCACCGACTCGTCTCGACGCACGGGAGCGCGCGAGCCGTGTTGCAAGGCGGGAGCCCGCACGCACCGCAGCGCCGAAAGTGAAGGGAGATGCAATCAGGGTGGTGAAGGTTAGCCCGATCAGAACCGGTTGTGCGGTCTGTAGGGCGAGGCCGACCGATGCCAGCGGGAAGGGCAGCCAGGTGAGTGTACGCCGCGCGAGAGAGTATCGAAGACCCACCGCGGACAGCAGCGTTGCGGCTCCGTCCGGTGTCATCGGTGACTGACGCATCAATTCGCGGAAGGGGAAGATTCCGTCGCTGCGCCAGTTTCCTGCACCGACAATAGCGCCGGCGAGGCAGACGATTCCGAGTGCGACGATGGGCCATGTGGGGTCCGTCCGGTCTGGTACCACCCAAACGAGACCGACGGCGACGGCCACTGACCAGGTCGCGTCGATAGCGAGCGAGACGCCGAGGATTCGGCTCATGACGGAGTCGGTGCTACGTGCGGGATATTCCGCAGCGCACCATCGCATGACTGCACCGTCGGTGTGGTCGATGCGCTGCAAGAAT
>NZ_JBKEAY010000197.1:0-5467 GCF_047972865.1 Microbacterium sp. | reverse complement strand
CAGCGCCAACGACGCCAAGTAACCGGCAGTCCGCGACGGCCGCGACCCACCGGGGTCGCGGCCGTTCGCACGTTCGCCTGCTGTTGCGGGGCTGGGGCAGAATGTGGGGATGACGACGCCGCTGCCCGCGTTGACCGAGATGCCCGACCCGCAGTTCATCATGTCGCCGGAGGGGCATCGCATTGCCACGTACACGTGGGGTGATCCGGATGCCCCCGTCGTGGTGGCGGTTCACGGGTTTGCCTCCAGCGCGCGGGACAACTGGGTCAACACCGGTTGGGTGCGCGACCTCACCCGTGCCGGCTACCGCGTGCTCGCTCTCGATCAGCGCGGACACGGCGCCAGCGACAAACCGCACCAGCCCGGCGACTACGCGCTGCGCACCCTGGCCGACGACGTGGAGTCGGTCATGGACACCTACCTCGTTGACACCGCCTACTACCTCGGCTACTCCCTGGGCGCGCGGGTGGGTTGGGAGGTCGCGATCGACCTGCCCGACCGGGTGGAGCGGGTGGTGCTCGGGGGCGTTCCCGACGGTGTGCCGCTGGCCCGCCTCGACCTCGACCAGGCCCGGGCGTACATCGAGGACGGCGTGCCGGTCACCGACCCGACGACGCAGAACTACATTCGGCTCACCGAACGTGTCGCCGGAAACGACCTGGCTGCGCTGCTGGCGATCGCGCGGGGGATGCGGGCATCCGGCAACGCCGACCCCGATCCCGCCGTGCGCGCGCCACGGCAGCCGGTGCTGCTGGCCACCGGTTCGCAAGACGGCATCATCGCAGGCTCTCGTGCCCTGGCCGCGGCCACCCCGCAGGGCCGTTTCGTGGAGATCCCCGACCGTCACCACTTCAACGCGCCCGGGTCGCGCGTGTTCCGCGCCGAGGCGCTCGCATTCTTCGGCGCCTGACCGCCCGGCTGCGTCGTGTCGGCGGGTGTCGCGGTGCGGCGCCGAGACTGAATGCTGAACACGTCACGTCGCGGCGCCGTGCCGGAACGGCGGATGCCGAACACGTCGTGGCGCGACCTCTTAGACTGGAGGGGATTCCGCTTCCGCCAGCAGACGAGTTCCGCCGTGTCCGATACCGCTCCACGTCGCTTCGAGGTGCGCCACCTCCAGCTTGCGCGCGCGCTGTTCGCGGCCCTCGCCGCGGCGATGATCACGTTCTCGGCCGATCACTCCGCCGCCGTCGGGCTGTCGGTGTTCAGCGGGTTCGCGATCGCCACCGGGCTGGTCTTCCTGCTGTCGGCGTGGCTGGTCCACCCGGCGGGGCGGCGGACTCCCGGCATCCTGCTCGGCATCCTGTGTCTCGTCGCCGGGATGGCCAGCGGCCTGCCGCCGCTGCGCTCGGCGACACTGTTCTTCGCGGTCGTCATCACGTGGGCCCTGGCCTCGGGCACCGCCGAACTGGTGTCGGGCATCGTCGCCCGGCGCCGCGGCGACACCGAGGCGCGTGACGCGATCCTGATCGGGGCGATCACGATCGCACTGGGCGTGGCCCTGCTGATCGTCAATCCGGCCTACAGCCTCGAGTACTTCATCCACGACGCCGGGCAGTGGTTCACGCTCACCGGCACCACCATCGGCGTCGGTCTGTTCGGGGGCTACGCGGCCGTCGTCGCCGTGTTCCTCGCGATCGCGGGGCTGTCGCCTCGCCGCCAGACTGCCGACCGCACGACCGCCACCGCCGGGGAGCGCGCATGACCGATTCGAAACCCACTCGCCGCGACCTCATGAAGCCGGTGCAGCTGCTCGGCCTGGCCTTCGGCGCGGCCGTGTTCGCCGGGGTCATCGCCCTGGTGACGATGGGGTTCTTCCAGAACCTCGACGGCGGGCAGCGTCAGCACGTCATCGTGGTCGCCCTCATCGTGGCGGGTGTCGCCTTCATCGCGACGCTGGTGATCACGGCCCTGCTCATGCTGGCCGTCGATCCGAGGCAGATCACCCACACGGTCGACACCGGCGTGTTGCTCCCGCCCGAAGACGACGACACCGGGGCCCAGCCGCGCTCCGACGCGGGCTGACCCGCGGGGAGGTCAGCCCAGCCGGTCGACGAGGCCGTCGGCCAGGCCCGCGTAGCCCGCGGGGGTCAACGCCAGCAGGCGCTGCTTCGCGGCATCGCCGATGTCGAGGCCGCGCACGAACTCCGCCAGTTCGGGGGCGCCCACACGCCGCCCGCGGGTCAGGTCTTTCAGCAGCGCGTACGGGTCGGTGATCTGCGAGCGGCCGGCGACGATCTCGGCGCGCACGACGGTCTGGATCGCTTCGGCCAGCACCTCCCAGTTCGCGTCGAGGTCGGCCCGCAGCACGTCGCGCGACAGCGAGATCTCCGTCAGCCCGCGCGACAGGTTGTCGAGGGCGAGCAGCGAGTGCCCGAACGCGACACCGATGTTGCGCTGGGTCGTCGAATCGGTCAGGTCGCGCTGCATCCGCGAGGTGACGAGGGTGGAGGCCAGGGTCGAGAACAGTCCGCCGGCGATCTCGAGGTTCGCCTCGGCGTTCTCGAACCGGATCGGGTTGATCTTGTGCGGCATGGTCGACGACCCGGTCGCCCCCGCGACGGGGATCTGCGCGAAGAACCCCATCGAGATGTACGTCCAGATGTCGGTGGCGAGGTTGTGCAGGATGCCGCCGGCGTGCCGTGCCCGGTCGTACAACTCCACCTGCCAGTCGTGCGACTCGATCTGCGTCGTGTAGACGTTGAAGTCGATGCCCAGACCTGTGATGAACGCGCGCGACAGCTCCGGCCAGTCGACGTCGGGGGCGGCGGCCAGATGCGCCGACCACGTGCCGGTCGCCCCGGAGAACTTCGCGAGGTAGTCGCCGCCGGCGATCTGATCCGCGACGCGCTGCAGCCGCCACGCGAACACACCCAGTTCCTTGCCCATCGTCGAGGGGGTGGCCGGCTGCCCGTGCGTGCGGCTAAGCATCGCGGCATCCCGGTGCTCGGTGGCGAGGGCCGTCAGCGCGTCGATCACGGACCGCAACCTCGGCAGCCACACCTCGGTGACGGCACGCTTGACGGTGAGGGCATAGGACGCGGAGTTGATGTCTTCGCTGGTGCAGGCGAAGTGGGTGAGCTCGGCGACGGCGTCCAGGCCGAGCGAAGCCAGCCGGTCGCGCACCAGATACTCGACGGCCTTCACGTCGTGCCGGGTGACGGCCTCCTTCTCGGCGAGCCAGTCGATCTCGGCCTGACCGAAGTCGCGGTACAGGCCGCGCAGCGTCTCCTTGTCGACATCCGGCAGGGGAGCCGAGCCGAACAGGGAGCGGTCGGTGAGAGCGATGATCCACTCCACCTCCACCTCGACGCGGGCACGGTTCAGGCCCGCCTCGGACAAATAGTCGGACAGTCCGGTGACGGCGGCGGCGTAGCGGCCGTCCAGGGGGCTGAGGGGCTGGGGCGGCAGAGAGGTCACGAAGCTCCGATCGGTGGGGATCGGGCGCTCAGGACAGCGGCCGAATCGCGGGTTCGAGTTGCCGGAAGAGCGCCCGGCACGCAGTCTCGATCATAGCGAGCACCTCGTCGAACATCTCGGCGTCGGCGTAGTACGGGTCGGGGACGTCGAGCACGTCCTCCTCCCCGAACGACAGCAGCAACGCCACCTTGTCGGCGTCGGCGGGGGTGGGGGCCCAACTGTGCAGGATGCGGTCGTGGGAACGGTCGAGCGCGACGATCAGGTCGCTGGCGGCGAAATCGTCGAGGGTGAACTGGCGGGCGCGGTGACCGGAGCCGTCGTAGCCGCGTCGCTGCAGGGCATGCCGAGTGCGCACGTCCGCGCGTTCACCGACGTGCCAGTCGCCGGTTCCCGCGCTGCCCGAGCGGACGCGGTCGGCGAGACCGACGCCTTCGGCGAATCGGGCGAACACGACCTCCGCCATCGGCGAACGACAGATGTTGCCGGTGCAGACGAACAGCACGCGGAACGGGTCGAACACGGGGGTCACGGTTCCCATTGTGGCGAACACATCGTCTCCTGCACAGGTGGGGTCGTCGTCGCGGCATCCACGATTCGCCCTTCCGGGTCCGCGCCGCGGGTCGGTGTGCACGAGGCTGGCGCCATGACGGGAACAGCGGAACAGGCGCTCGCGCTTCGTGCGGCGCACGAGCAGCTGGTTGCGGCGTTGGCGACGATGGATGAACTGCAGGGGCAGGCGCGTCGGCTGCAGACGGCGACCGCGTGGCAGTCGCGCGCCGCCGAGCACTACCGGGCGTCGGCCGAGCACTGGTGCACCGAGTGGTCCCGCGTGCGCAGTGTGCTGCCGTACGCGGCCGACGAGGTCGACGCCCTCGCGCGCAGGCTGTGGGCCGAGGCGTCGGTGCCGCTGTGACGGTGGAGCTCAGCGGTGGCGCGCTCGTCGCGATCGACACCGAGACGCTCCGCGAGGCATCCGCGGGCTGGCGGATGCTGGCCGACCGGGTGATCGACGTGCTGCGCCTGCTGCAGCAGGCGCTCGCGCCGCTGCAAGCCATGGGCGCCGGGGGCAGCCTGCTGCAGGTCGTCACGACCGACGTGACCACAGCGCTGGCCGGTGCCGACGGGCACGCGAGCGATCTCGCGGCGGTCGCCCTCCAATACGAGATCGTCGAAGCCCAGGCGGCGCTCGCGGCCGCGCGGCTCGGGGGCGACGAGGCGCTGATCGCGCGGCTGGAGGCACGGCTGACGGCGCTGGAGCAACAGGCCGCGCGGCCCCTCGCGCTCGCCGGGGCGTGGGGGTTCGCGTACGGCGGGAGCCTCGTCGACGTGATCACGCGGGTGGCGGCCGGGGCGGGTCCGCTGGCGCTGCCGGTCCTGGCCGCCGGGTGGGGTCTGCTCGCCGGCATCCACACGGCCGGGCGCGGGCGGGTCCACGCCGGCGAGCGCCTCGCCGGCGACATGCCCGCCGTCGAGGTGCAGCGGGTGGCCGAGCACGAGGGGACGGCGCCGACGGCGGTGGGCGATCTCATGGACCGGATGCCGGGCGACGAAGACAGTCGCATCCGCATCGAGAAGCACACCATGCCCGACGGTGAGACCGCGTTCGTCGTCTACATCACGGGGACGCAGTGGTGGGGGCTGCCGGGGGCCGAACCGCACGACATCCTGTCGAACCTGGAGCTGTACTTCGGTTCCCACGCCGCCTCGTACGCGGCGATCGTCGCCGCGCTGGAGGATGCCGGGGTGACCCCCGACGACGCGCTGCACGTCGTCGGGCATTCGCAGGGGGCGATGGGTGCGTCGCGGCTGGCGTTGGAGGGCGACTACAACGTGGAGACGCTCGTGACGGCGGGGAACCCCGTCCAGGTCGACGTTCCCGACGATGTGCTCACGGTCGCGATGCAGCACAGCGACGACCCGGTGGCGGCGCTCGCCGACGGCGGTTTCGGGCACGTCGTGGGGCAGGAGGGCAGTTTCATCGCCCGGCGCGACACCGGGTCGCTCAACCCATTCGGTTCGCACATGGTAGACGCGTATCGCGAGACGG
>NZ_JBKEAY010000194.1:0-5217 GCF_047972865.1 Microbacterium sp. | reverse complement strand
CCACGCCGAGCGCGTGCAGATACCCGGTGATCTCGGCGGCGGCATCCAGGTCGAAGCCGGGCCGGATCTGCAGGCGGTAGGTCGAGGAGGGCGTCATCGACGGTGCGCGGCGGCGCGGGCGGACGAGGACGGCGACTTGGCGCCGGGGATGATGTCGATCGGCGTCGTGTAGGCGGCGAGCGAGGCCGCGACGGTGTGGTCGGTCTTCATCTCGGGTTCGTCGGCGTCGATGAGGACGATCAGCGAGGTCGCCGCGACGCGCACCCGGTCGCCGCCCGTGTGTGGGGCACTGTGGGAGAGGGTGCCCCCCGTGTCGAGGATGACTTCCCAGCCCGGGCTGAACTCCGCGCTCGGGATCGTGAAGTCGATCGGCTCGTTCGACGCGTTGAACAGCACGAAGAAATGCCGGTCGTCGATCGGCGCTCCACGGCGGTCGCGTTCGCGGATGCCGTGCCCGTTCAGGAACACGCCGATGGCGCGCCCGAACCCGGAATCCCAGTCCTCCGGTTGCATGACCGTTCCGTCCGGACGGAGCCAGGCAATGTCGGGGACAGGCGAATCCTCCTCGCGTCGCACCGGGCGGCCGTTGAAGAATCGGCTCCGGCGAAAGGTGGGGTGCTCGCGCCGCAGGCGCGCCAGCCACGCCGTGAACTCGATCAACGGCTGGTCGGCGGACTCCCAGTCGACCCACGTGGTCTCGTTGTCCTGCGCGTACCCGTTGTTGTTGCCGCGCTGGGTGCGCCCGAGTTCATCACCGTGCGAGATCATCGGAACGCCTTGGCTCAGCAGCAGCGTGGCCAGGAAGTTGCGCTGCTGGCGCGCGCGCACCGTGAGAATCGCGGGGTCCTCCGTCGGCCCCTCGACTCCGTTGTTCGACGACCGGTTGTGGGACTCGCCGTCCCGGCCGTCCTCACCGTTGGCGTCGTTGTGCTTCTCGTTGTACGAGACCAGGTCGCGCAACGTGAAGCCGTCGTGCGCGGTGACGAAGTTGATGGATGCCACCGGCCACCGACCGGAGTGCGCGTACAGATCGGCCGAACCGGTGATGCGCGAGGCGAACTCGCCGAGCGTGGCCGGTTCCCCGCGCCAGAAGTCGCGCACGGTGTCACGGTATTGCCCGTTCCATTCGGTCCACTGCGGCGGGAAGTTTCCCACCTGGTAGCCGCCGGGGCCGATGTCCCACGGTTCGGCGATCAGCTTGACCTGTGAGACCACCGGATCCTGCTGCACCAACTCGAAGAAGGTCGACAGCTTGTCCACTTCGTAGAACTCCCGCGCCAAGGCGGACGCGAGATCGAATCGGAACCCGTCGACGTGCATCTCCAGCACCCAGTACCGCAGCGAGTCCATGATCAGCTGCAGCGTGTGCGGATTACCCACGTTCATGCTGTTCCCGGTGCCGGTGTAATCGGTGTAATAGCGCTTGTCGTTGTCTTCGAGGCGGTAGTAGGCGATGTTGTCGATCCCGCGCATCGACAGCATCGGGCCGAGGTGATTGCCCTCCGCAGTGTGGTTGTACACGACGTCGAGGATCACCTCGATGCCCTCGGTGTGCATCGCCTGCACCATCCACTTGAACTCCTGCACCTGCTGGCCGCGCTGCCCCGAGGACGAGTAGGTGTTCTGCGGGGCGAGGAAGGCGATGGTGTTGTACCCCCAGTAGTTCGACAGCCCCTTCTCCTGCAGCGTGGAGTCGTTGACGAACTGGTGCACCGGCATCAGCTCGATCGCCGTCGCACCGATCTTCTTCAGGTGCTCGATGATCACCGGGTGCGCCAGGGCCGCGTAGGTGCCCCGGATCTCCTCCGGGATGTCGGGGTGGCGGGCGGTGAGACCCTTCACGTGCGCCTCGTAGATCACGGTTTCGGAATACGGCGTCTTCGGGTGCCGGTCGCCGGCCCAGTCGAAGAACGGGTTGACGACGACTCCCTGCATCATGTGTGCCGCCGAGTCGTCGTCGTTGCGCGAGTCGGGGTACCCGAAGTCGTACCCGAACACCTCTTGACCCCAGGTGACCTGGCCTTCGACGGCCTTGGCGTACGGGTCGAGCAGGAGCTTGTTCGGGTTGTAGCGCTGACCGGATGCCGGGTCGTACGGCCCGTGGACGCGATACCCGTACCGTTGACCCGGCTTCACGTTCGGCAGATAGCCGTGCCACACGTAGGCGTCGACGTCGTGCAGCCGCACCCGAGTCTCGGTGCCGTCGTCGTCGAACAGACACAACTCGACGCGTTCGGCACCCTCGCTGAAGATCGCGAAGTTCGTGCCGTTGCCATCGAAGGTCGCTCCGAGTGGGTACGCCATTCCGGGCCACACCTGCATGCGACTCCCTCCCTCGGCCGCGGACGGCCGTCACGATCAACACTACCCAGCGCATCCGGCGGCCGGACGGACCGGAGCAGCCTCGCGCCGGTGGGTCCGCAGCGGTCAGAGCAGGGATAGTTGCTCGGCGAGGTACGCGCCCAGGCCACGTCCGGCCCCCTGGGCGCTCCAGCGCACCCACACGATGTCGTCACGGCGTGACAGCGGACCCGACTCACCTCCCGCATCGACGGCGGCGAGGTCGAGCTCGGACCACCCCAGATGCAGCGTCTCACCCTCGGCGAACCCGCCGCGGAAGGCTGCCGCGGCCACCGCGGCCCGCTCCCGCGAGGCCTGTGCCGTGTACCCGCGGATCACCTCGCGGCGAGAGCGCACCACCTCACCCACCGCGAACACGGCGTCCGCCGTGAGGAGGAAAACGCCCAGCCGCCATGCCTGCCCCACCGGGACGATCTTCGGCGCCGCGCCGAACCCGAACAGGCCTCGCGACCGCCGCCGTTCACCCAATCGCTGCTGCGGTCGGCCCGCGAGTTCCCGGCGTGCCTGGGCGAACAGTCCGCGTGCGCTGCCCTGGTCGGCCGATCCCGGCATCATCGCCCCTCCTGGTCTCACGTCCATTGTCGTCGATACGCGGTGGTGCGCCGATGAACCGATGGTCACCGAGGTCCTCGGGAACGGGTATGGTGGATGGCGGATCTGCGACGCCCAACTTGCATCCACGCCGCTGTCCCCAGCACCGGCATGAGTCCGTTCCCCAGCGGGCTCTCGCAAATGTGGCGGGAGGATCTGGGTTCCCCTCAGGATCCGGCCCCCACCGAAGCTCCTGAGGGGAACCATCCCCACCCCATCAGGTTTGTCCCCCATATGGGGGACAAACCACCCGCGCGCGGTTCCCCGGGGTCTCCACGCTCACGCCGACTCCCCTAAGATGAGGCCTGATGAGGCGGACGCACCGGTGGGTCCGCAGCCGCTGGTTGCTCGCGCCGGGGCGGCCGATGCAACGGGGACTCTGCGCGGGCTCCCTCTATTTGGAGAGCACATGCACTCCCCCACAGCACCGCGCGACACACAGGAGCACCGCCCCGGTCGAGTGCGCCGTTTCTCCGCCGGGAAACGGTCCGTCGCGTGGGTGGTCCTGTCCGGCCTCGTCCTGTGCCTCGGCATCGCCGCCTCGGCGGCCACCACGGCCGACGACTCCTGGTGGGAGCTGTACTTCAGCCACCTCGGCACGTTCGGGGACCTCTCCAGCCACCTGTTCAACGGCGGCATCCTCGTGAGCGGCGCGACGATCGCCTTCTCGTCCGTTCCGATGCGCCTGTCGATCGAGCGGGCGTTGAGCGCGGGCACCCTGCACGACGGGCGCGCCGCGCGCGTGCTCCCGCAACTCGTGTTCGTCCTCGGCCTGTTCCTGTCGATGATCGGGGCGATCCCGCTGTCTCTCAGCGAGTTCTTCCACGACCGTGCCGCCAATGGCGTACTGCTGTCGTTCGTCGCCCTCGCCTTCGCCGCGCGCAAGCTCGCGCCGGAGCTTCCCGCCGGCACGCATCGGGCCGCGATCGCGGCCACGACCGTGCTGCTGGTCGGGATCGTCGCCATGGTCACCGGCATCATCAACCTCACGATCTTCGAGATGATCGCTTTCGGCACCATGCTCAGCTGGGTGCAGGTCATCCAGTGGAACCTCGCTGCCCTCGGCGCTGGGGCCGGGGCTCCGCCCGGGCCCGGGGAGCCCCTCGCCCCTGACGTGGCATCGTCAGGGGAACGCCCGACGGCGCCACGTCACGCGCCGATCCGGGCCCAGGTCCGGCCGATCGGGCAGGACGCACGGTGGTACGGCCCTCCCGCGGCCCGACCGACGGGGTGCCCCGATCCACCGCCACGGATCCACCGAACAGCCCGTCCGGCCCGTCATGCCCCCGCGTCGCCGTGCCGTGCCGTCCGCGCGGACGGCGCCGGTCACCGCGCGGTGACCGTGCCGAACAGGCGCGCGAGCGGGGCGACCGTGAGCGGACGCAACGCGACCCAGGCCGCCGCGATCACGACGAGCGAACCCGCGAAGATCCAGAACCCCGTCGGGTTGTCGGCGTAGCGCACACCATCGACGGAGCCGAGCGACGCGTACATGTGGTTGAGGTTGCGCAGCGCCCCCGTCGAGATCACCAGCGCGACGTGCACCACGATGAACGCGACGAAATAGATCATCGTCGGGAAGTGGACGGCACGGGCCCGCTCGATCGGATACGCCGCCGTGAGACGTTTCGCGCCCTGCGGCCAGAGACCGCTCATCCGGAAACCGGTGACCGCCGCCAGTGGGGCCGCCACGAAGACGGTGACGAAGTAGGCGAGCTGCTGCAGCGAGTTGTAGTTGACCCACCCGTTCTCGGTGGGCCACTGCAGCGACACGTACTGCAGCAGGGCGGACAGCGCGTTGGGGAACACATCCCAGCTCGTCGGCACGATCCGCATCCACTGGCCCGTGACGAACAGCAGCACGACGAAGACCGCGCCGTTGACCAGCCAGAGCAGATCGAGCACCTGGTGGGTCCAGATGGTGAGGCTGATGCGCTTGCGCGGGGAGTCCTTGGGGGCCCAGAACGCCGAGGGGCGCTTCTCGGTGCGCACCTGCACCCCGGTGCGGATGATCAGCACCATCAGGAACACGTTGAAGAAGTGCTGCCACCCCAGCCACGCGGGGATGCCGACAGGCGCGCCGTCGGGCAGGTGGTACTCGCCGGGGTAACGCGCCAAGAACTCCTGCATCCCGCCCAGTGAGAGCAGGACGCGGGTACCGGTGACAGCCAATGCCACCGCCAGCACCAGGCCGATCACGCCGACCAGCGACACCCCCCACCACTGTGCCGGGGTGTAGGGGCCGATCCGCCGGATCGCGGCGGG
>NZ_JBKEAY010000191.1:0-24118 GCF_047972865.1 Microbacterium sp. | reverse complement strand
GTCGGACGACGCCGACTCCGTCGGGTTCGGCGATGGTGGTGGTGTCGTCGGGCGCGAACCTGGCGAGGTCCGTCATCGTGATCGGGGACGTCCCGGCCGTCACGGTGCCGGTGTCGTCGGGGGCGGTCGGTGGAGCGTACGGCACGCAGACATGGGGGTCGGTCAGCGCGATGGCTGTTCCCGCGCAGACCACTTCGGTCCCTGACGGGTCGACGAAACGAGACACGTACGGGGCAGCGGAGCGCTGTCCGTCTGAACCCGCACCGCCGCGCGCGCCATGTGCGGATCCGGACCGAGACTCATCGACGGCTGAGACCGCATAGTTCCCACTTGCGCTGACCGCCGAACCATGGTTCTCGACGGTAGGCGGGGTAGGCAGCGAATCAAGCCCGCTGAGCGGGCCAACGAGGAATGGGATTGTTGCGACGGCGACGCGGACTGAGGTTAGTCGCATGTGGGTGTGCCCTCTCGGAATTTGACGGACATGATCTTCCACTCATCGATGAAGACCCTCATTTCGACCAAGAGTTTCTGGATCTGTCGGTCGGGGGTGGATAGCACTTCCCCATGTTTGTCGACAACGGTCACTTCGGTGTCATCCATGCAGACGAAGAGGTAGGCGTGTGTTCGGTCTGAGTCGGAGGCGAGGGAGAGTTTGGTGATGTTCGATTCGCCGGTCGCTACGTACCCTTCTGCGTGACCCTCTGTGTACCGGACCTTCGAAGTGTCGAGGGCGTCGCCGGCGAGGTAGGCGTACATGGGCTCGAACGTGGCGGGGTCGGAGAAGTCCACGGCGTTGACCGTGTCGACGTAGGCGCGGTAGGTTGCCTCGGCGGCCACGAAGGCTTCGCGGTCGGAAGCGAAGCCGGTGGATGAGGGGGTCGCCGGGGCGGTGGGAGCAATCGCCGGGGCGCAGGCCGTCAGCGTCGCGGTGACTGCACTGGCTGCGAGAAGAGCGAAGAGCGGGCAAGGGTGTCCCATGCCCCCTACCGTAGCCATCACACAGATCTCCGCGAGGTCGTTGTCCACAGGCAGAGAACACAGACACGATCGTCGGCGTCGGTGGGCTGGCCCGCCCGCACCCATGTCCGGTCCGCCACGCCGTCGGCTCGCCGGTCTGGGTAGTCCGGTGTGGTGAGGGCACGCGGTATGCGGACCTTCACGATGTGATGCAGTGCTGCATTTCGCTTGTCGGTTGCCGCCGTGCGAGAGCCGGTGATGATCCGTGCGTCCGGAGGACATCGGGATGGGGCGGTGTCGCAGAGCGCCGCGAGGGGTGCAGATGAGCGCAACCGGTCGGACAGTCAACCTCGGTGCGACGGATTCGGTGAATTTGTTGCGTCCTCCCACAAATATCTCTACGATGGCATCGAAGCGCTTCCGCGATTCATCTCACACCCGCCGCCCGACCGGGGCGAACCGACGACGGAGTCCATATGGCGACGATTGACGACGTGGCGAGAGCCGCTGGTGTGTCGATCAGCACCGTCTCGTACACGCTCAGTGGCAAGCGCCCGGTGGCCGAGCCCACGCGGCATCGGGTGCGCCAGGCGATCGACCGGCTGGGCTACAGCCCGCACGCCGCGGCGCGCACGCTGGCCGGCGACCGGACTCACCTCTTTGCGCTCACTGAGCCACTCCGTTCGGACACACACGCCCCGACCCACATGGCGTTCGTCCTCGCGATGACCGTTGCCGCCCGGCGGCGCGACTACGACATTCTGCTTCTTACCGAGGAAGACGCTTCCGCCGGGATGGAGCGCGTGACGGCGCGCCGCCTCATCGACGCCATTCTGGTGCTCGATGTCGCTCCCACAGATCCTCGCGCCGACATCGCGCGCGCGATCGACATCCCCGCGGTCTTCGTCGGGGTCCCCGACAACCGTAAGAACCTGGTCTGCGTCGACCTCGACTTCGAGGCTGCCGCACACATGGTCATCTTGCGGCTCGCGTCGGCGGGTCACCGCAGCGTCGGAATTCTCGGGCATCCGCACGAGGCGTACACGACGTCCAACTACCCGCCTCGGGCGCTGCGGGCATGCATCGAGGCGGCCGACGCCCACCGGATGGTGTATCACTTCCAGACCTCAGGTCAGACCCAGGTCGACGTGGACACGTGCCGGCGCGCGACACGGGAGCTGATCGCTGCAGGCGCAACGGCGATTGTCATCCACGCCGCTCCCGAGGCCCACACCGCGGTCCTCGCCGAAATCGCCGCCCACGGGCTGTGCGTGCCCGACGGTGCCTCGCTGGTGTCGCTGGCTGCCCCCGCCGGTGTGGGGGAGAATCCGCCGCGGCTGGACGGGGTTCCCCTGGTGCCGCGTGACTCGGCTGAGCGCGCCGTGGAGTTGGCGATGCAGTTGTTGTCCGGCGACCCGCCCGAGCCTGGCGTCTACCTGACCGAGCCGCATTACCAGGATGCCGGCACCGTCGCGCCGCCGCCGCGGTAGCGGCCCTCACTCGACGGGGCGACAGCGTCTCCCCTGGACGAACTCCCCACCAAGGGGCAACCAGAAAGGAGTGCCAATGATGGCACGCATCACATCGAACACGCAGCGCGCGCTCGCCGTAGCGGGGTCGGCCACCGTCGTTGCGTTGGCGTTGTCCGCCTGCACCAGCGGCGGTGACACGGGCGCAGACGCGGCCAGCGACACCCTCAAGCTGTGGCACTACGAGTCCGCTGACAGCGCCATGGGAGTCGCGTGGGCCGAAGCGATCGAGATCTTCGAAGACGAGACCGGCGCGACGGTCGAGTTCGAGGAGAAGAGCTTCGAGCAAATCCGGTCCACGGCGAGCCAGGTGCTGAACTCAGATGAGGCTCCCGACATCATGGAGTTCAACAAGGGCAACGCCACCGCCGGCCTGCTGGCGAGCCAGGGGCTGCTGACCGACATCTCAGATGCGGTCGCCGAGCACGGCTGGGACGACAAGCTCGCGCCCGCGCTGCAGACGACTGCGCGCTACGACGAAGACGGCGTCATGGGCACTGGCGCCTGGTACGGCATCCCCAACTACGGCGAGTTCGTCACCGTCTACTACAACAAAGACGCGTTCGCCGACGCCGGTCTCGACGTCCCCACCACGTACGACGAGTTCGTCGACGTGCTCGACGCCTTCGCCGCGCAGGGCATCACCCCGCTCGCCGAGGCGGGACTGGAATACCCGTTGGGTCAGCTGTGGTACCAGCTCGCGCTGAGCAAAGCCGACCGGCAGTGGGTCAACGACTACCAGCTCTATGAGAACCCGGTCGACTGGAACGGCGAGGAGATCAGCTTCGCGACCGAGACCCTCGCACAGTGGGTGGATGCCGGATACATCTCGAAAGACGTCTCCGGGATCAAAGCAGAGGATGCCGGTGTGTCCTTCATCAACGGGTCCGCGCCGATCTTCGTCTCCGGAAGCTGGTGGTACGGCCGGTTCGTCAGCGAGATCGACGGCTTCGATTGGGGTGTGTTCTCCATGCCTGGCAGTGACCTGAGCCTGGGCTCCTCGGGCAACCTCTGGGTCGTTCCCGAGCGAGCGGCGAACAAGGACCTCGCCTACCAGTTCATCGAGATCACCATGCGGCCTGAGATTCAGGCGCTGATCGGTAACAACGGTGGACTCCCGGTCGCAGCGGACGAAGCCGACATCACCGACGAGAAGAGCTTGGAGCTGATCCAAGCCTTCAACGCCGTCAACGAGGTCGACGGCTTGTCGTTCTACCCGGACTGGCCCACGCCGACCTTCTACGACCAGCTCGTCGCCGGACTGCAGGAGGTCGTCAACGGCACCAAGACTCCTGCGGAGGTGCAGGAACAGCTCGGCGCCGAGTACGAGGACTACGCGGGGGACTTCCGCTGATGAGCGCGCCGGGCGCCGCCGCCGCGGCGGCGCCCGGCCCGCACAGCCGGAGAAGCACATGACTGCCGTTTCCTCCGCTCGCACACGTCGAACCCGCGCATCGCGCCCCGTCGACGAACCGCTGATTCCGCAGCGCACGACCAGTCGCGCCGGTTACTGGTTGTATCTCCTCCCGGGATTCGTGCTGCTCACGGTCGTGGTCGTCGTTCCGCTCCTGTGGAACGTCTACCTCACCTTCACCGAATGGCGTGGCATCAAGCCGCCGGAGTGGATCGGGCTCGAGAACTGGATCGAACTGTTCGGCGACGCGAAGTTCTGGGCGTCGTTCGGCAACAGCGTCTGGATGATCGTCGCGATGGTCATCGTGCCGACGCTCGTCGGCTTGGTGCTGGCCGCGTTGCTGTTCGACCTGGTCGGACGGAAGTTCGGCTCGAAACTCGGCAGCTTCCTGCGAGCCACGTACTATCTGCCGCAGATTCTGCCCGTGGTGATCGCCGGAATCGTGATCGGCTGGATCCTGCGTCCCGATGACGGCGCACTCAACACGATTCTCGAAGCCATCGGACTCGGCCAGTTCAGCCACAACTGGTTGGGCAGCCCCGATACGGCGCTGGTGAGCATCATGGTCGTCATGGTGTGGGTCCAGATCGGCTATCCGGTCGTCGTCTTCATGGCCGCGTTGCAGAGAGTCGATCCGGAGTTGTACGAGGCCGCCGAACTCGACGGCGCGAACTGGATCCAGCGGTTCCGCGCCATCACGATCAGCATCATTCGCCCCGAGATCTACGTGGTCACCCTGACCTGCACGATCGCCGCGTTGAAGGTCTTCGGGCCGATCTACGTGCTGACCCGCGGGGGACCGGGAACAGCCACCAACGTGCCCGCCTACTACGCCTACACCGAGTTCTTCCAGGCTCAGCAGGTCGGCTACGGTGCGACGATCGCGACCGCGTTGACTGTTGTTGTCGCCATCGTCGCCGTGGTGTTCATCCTTGCCCAGAATCACTCGGAGCGGAAAGAGAACGAGGGCCAATGATGGCAACCGCTGTGACAACATCCACGCCGCCGATGCACCGATCGGGTGCGCCGCGCGCGAAGGGACGAGGGGGGATCAACAAGCGCAAGGGTGTCGACTGGCTCATGCTGGCCTTCGCCATTGCGGCGGCGATCGTGATCGTGGCCCCGTTCTACCTCATCCTCGTCAACTCGTTCAAGTCTCCGGGCGATTACGCCGCGAACGGGCCGCTCACCCTGCCCACCGGGTTCTACTTCGACGGCATCGTGACGTTTTGGGAGCGTGTGAACTTTCCCGAGAAGGTCTGGAACTCGATCTTCATCTCCGGCATGGTGGCTGTCCTCGCCGTGCTGATCTCCGTGCTCAACGCGTTCGCGATCGGAATCGGGCGAGTCAAAGGGCGCACGTGGATCGTGCTGCTCTTCCTGCTCGCCAACCTGCTGCCGCAGGAAGCACTGCTGTACCCGCTGTACTACATGTTCAAGGCGATCGGGCTCTACAACAACGTGTGGTCCGTGATCATCATCTTCACCGTGATCCAGGCCGCGTTCGGAACCTATCTGCTCGCATCGGTGTACGGCACTTTCCCGAAAGCGGTGCTGGAGGCGGCATCGATCGACGGTGCGTCCCGCTGGAAGATCCTCTGGCGCGTGGTGTTTCCGATCAGTAGGCCGACCCTCTCGGTGCTGTTGATCTTCTTCTTCATCTGGACCTGGAATGAGTTCCTCATCCCGTTGACGTTCCTGGTGTCGAATGCGAATCAAACGGTACCGGTGGCGATCAGCGTGTTGCAGGGCGATCGGCTGATGGATGTCACGACGACGAGTGCCTCGGCGCTGCTCGGCCTGATCCCGACGTTGCTGTTCTTCCTGATCTTCCAGCGAACCCTCACCCGTGGCATCACCGCAGGAGCAGTCAAGTAATGAAGTTCACCGATGGATTCTGGCTCACCCGTCCCGGCGTGACCGCGCTGTACGCGCGCGACGCATACGACGTGGATCGCATTGACACGCCCGATGGTGCCGGGTTGATCGTCACCGCCCCGACCGCGCCCGTTCGCGGTCGGGGCGACACCCTGAACCGGTCGACCTTGACCGTGATCCTGTCCGCGCCGGCCGAGGGGGTGATCCGCGTGCGCGTGGCCCACCACCTCGGTGGGCGTGAGCCCGACCGGTTCGTGCCCGATCAACCAGGGAGCATCGGCAATGTCGCGGTGGACGCCGGCGGCGGCGTGCTGACCGCGGGGCTGCTCGCGGCGCGGGTGCACCGGGGGGAGGGTTGGCAGGTCGACTTCACCGTCGACGGTACCCGTGTCACCGGCAGCGGGTGGCGCTCACTCGGGTATGTCTCGCTCGCCGAGGACGCCGATGTCCATCCGGGCCTGCCGAGCAATCGTGCCATCGACTGTGGTGTGCCGTCGGCATCCGCCTTCGTTCACGAGCAACTGGACCTCGGCGTCGGGGAGATGATCTATGGCCTCGGCGAACGATTCGGCCCGTTCGTCAAGAATGGGCAGGCGGTCGACATCTGGAACGCCGATGGCGGAACCAGCAGCGATCAGGCGTACAAGAACGTCCCGTTCTACCTCTCCAGCGCGGGATACGGCGTGCTCGTGAACGATACCGGGCCGGTCTCGTTCGAAGTCGGTTCCGAAGCAGTGGAGCGCGTGCAGTTCTCCGTGCCCGGCGAGGTGCTGGAGTACTTCGTGATCGCCGGCCCGACGCCCGCCGACGTGCTCCGGCGGTATACGGCGCTCGCCGGTCGGGCCCCCGCGGTGCCGGCCTGGTCGTACGGTCTCTGGCTGTCGACGAGTTTCACCACCGATTACGACGAGCAGACCGTGAACGGCTTTCTGGACGAGATGGAGCGACGTGACCTCCCGGTTTCGGTCTTCCACTTCGACACGTTCTGGATGCGCGAATTCAACTGGTGCGACTTCACGTGGGACCCCCGGGTGTTCCCCGACCCGGACGGGATGCTCGACCGGCTGCACGCCCGCGATCTGAGGGTGTCGGTGTGGATCAACCCGTACATCGGACAGCGCTCTCCGCTGTTCGCCGAGGCCGCCGGCGCTGGCTACCTGGTCCGTCGTCCGGACGGTTCCGTGTGGCAGACGGACATGTGGCAGGCGGGAATGGGGGCCGTCGACTTCACGAATCCCGAGGCGGGCCGGTGGTTCCAGGGGAAACTGCGGGAGTTGATCGCACAGGGAGTGGACTGCTTCAAGACGGACTTCGGCGAGCGTATCCCGACCGATGTGGCCTGGGCCGACGGGTCGGACCCGGCACGCACCCACAACAGGTACACCCAGCTCTACAACCGCGCGGTCTGGGAGGTCTTGGTCGCCGAGCGCGGTCGCGACGACGCGGTGCTGTTCGCCCGCTCGGCGACCGCCGGCGGGCAGACGATGCCGGTGCACTGGGGCGGCGACAACACCTCGTCGTTCGTGTCCATGGCGGAGAGTCTTCGCGGTGGACTGTCGCTGGCTGTGAGCGGGTTCGCGTACTGGAGTCACGATATCGGCGGGTTCGAGGGCACACCGGATGCCGCGGTTTTCAAGAGGTGGGTGGCTTTCGGGCTGCTGTCGAGCCACAGCCGGTTGCACGGCTCCGGGTCCTATCGGGTCCCGTGGTTGTTCGATGAAGAAGCCGTGGCGGTCACGCGCGCGTTCACACAGCTGAAGATGCGGCTCATGCCCTACTTGTACCAACTCGGCGTCGATGCGGGACAGACGGGTATGCCGCTCATGCGCCCGATGGTGCTGGAGTTTCCGGACGACCCCACGGCGGCGTTCCTCGACCGGCAGTACATGCTGGGACCCGACGTGCTCGTTGCGCCGGTGTTCAGCGCGTCGGGGGAGGTGGCCTTCTACCTTCCCGAGGGGGAGTGGACCGGTCTGCTGACCGGTGCGACAGTCTCGGGCGGGCGGTGGATCCGCGAGGTGCACGGGTTCGACAGCCTGCCGATCTACGTCCGGCCGGGTGCCGTCATCCCGTGGGGCGCGCGGATCGATCGGCCCGACTACGACTACCTGGACGGGCTGCAGCTGCGCGTGTTCCCGGGGGGTTCGGGAACAGCGGAGGTGACGGTGACCACGCCGACGGGGCAGCAGCATCGCTTTGCCGTCGACCGGGCCACCGTGACCGAGCGCTGAGGGGGCGTTCGTCAGGTCGCGGCCGAGCTGGCCTGACGAGCTGCTCCGAGCGCGACGTACTCCGCCGGAGGGGGGACAGTCACCGGCACCCCCAGGATCTGCGGCGCGATTTCGCGTACGGCGGGTGACTGTGCGCCGCCTCCGATGAGGATGGCGCGCTCCACGCGCACACCGAGGCCGGTGAGCGCGTTCACCCCTGTCCGAAGCCCCGACAGCATCCCCTCGACGGCGGCTCGGGCGACGTTCGCACGCGTTGTCGCGGCGTGCGTCATTCCCGCGAGCGCGGCCGTGGCGTCGGGAAGATTCGGGGTCCGCTCGCCGTCGAAGTACGGCTGGAGGGTGAGGCCACCGCTCCCGGGCTTGGCGGTCAGCGCAAGATCGCTGAGTCCGCGGTGATCAACGGCGAGAAGCCCGGCCATCGTGTCCAGCACGCGGGCGGCGTTGAGGGTCGCCACCAACGGCAGGAATCTGCCGCTTGCGTCGGCGAATCCGGCGACGGTGCCGCTGGGGTCGATCGTGCGTTGCTCGCTGACGGCGAAGATCGTTCCGCTCGTGCCGATCGATACGATCACATCGCCTGGGGCCGCGTCGAGCCCCAGTGCCGCAGCTGCGTTGTCGCCTGCGCCCGGCCCGACTCTGCGTCCGGCGTGGTCGGTGACGTGCCGATCAGGGGTGAGGATGCGAGGCAGGACGGCGTCATGTCCGAGTGCGGTCACCAGGAGTTCCCGGTCGTACGCGCCGGTGCGGGGGTCCCAGTAACCCGTTCCGGAAGCATCGGAGCGATCAGTGACGAGCTCTTCCAGCAGGGGGCCGCGGGGCGAGTCGTCGACCGGGCCGAATCCGCGCATCCGCCACGTGAGCCAGTCATGGGGGAGGGCGACGGCCGCGACGCGACCCGCATTCTCGGGTTCGTGGTCACGCAGCCAGCGCAGCTTGGAGATCGTGAACGAGGCGACCGGGACCAGCCCGGTGCGGTGAGCGAGCTGCTCGTCACCGAACTCGGCCCGGAGGTCGGCGGCGGCCTGGGCCGAACGCGTGTCGTTCCACAACAGCGCATCCCGGATCACCCGGCCCTGCGCGTCCAGCACCACCATGCCATGCTGCTGACCGGCGATCGCCCACGCGGAGACGTCGTCCAGACCGCCGGCCCGGGCGATGGCGCGATTGAGCGCGTGCCACCACGCGGTCGGATCGACGGATGTCCCGGGTGGGTGGGCCTCGCGTCCTTCTCGCAGGATCGCGCCCGTCGTGGCGTCGTGGACGATGACCTTGCAGGACTGGGTCGACGAGTCGACCCCGATCACCCGTGTCATCTCACCGTGCGCCCATGAGGTGCTCGGTCGCGAGCTGCTGCAGACGCACGAATCCGAAGCCCTTTCCATCCAGGTAGGCGCCGGCGTCGAAGTCTTCGTACGCGGATCGGTCGGCCAGCAACGCCTCATAGGACTCGCCCGCAGCCATGGTCGGGCGGGAGAGCTCGTCGACCTTCGCCGCCGACAGCGCCTCCTGAACCTCGGGGTCGGCCCGGAACGCCGCGGCGCGCTCCTTGAGCAACAGGTACGTGCGCATGTTCGCGGTGACCGACTCCCACACGCCCTGTTCATCCTCCGTACGGGACGGCTTGTAGTCGAAGTGGCGCGGACCGAGGTAGCTCGGGCCGCCGTCGACGCCGCCGTGCTCGAGCAGGTCGACCAAGGCGAAGGCGTTGTGAAGGTCGCCGTGCCCGAAAACGAGGTCCTGATCGTACTTGATGCTGCGTTGACCGTTGAGGTCGATGTGGAAGAGCTTGTCGTGGTAGAGCGCCTGGGCCACGCCGGCCGTGAAGTTCAGCCCCGCCATCTGCTCGTGACCAACCTCGGGGTTGAGGCCCACGAGGTCCGACCGCTCCAGCGAGTCGATGAATGCCAGCGCGTGGCCGATGGTGGGAAGCAGGATGTCGCCCCGCGGCTCGTTGGGCTTCGGCTCGATAGCGAATCGGATGTCGTATCCCTTGTCGGTCACGTAGTCGCCCAGCAGGTTCACGGCTTCCCGGTAGCGTTCCAGTGCGGCGCGGAGGTTCTTGCCGTTGTCGTATTCCGCGCCCTCGCGTCCACCCCACATCACGAACGTCCGCGCGCCCAGTTCCGCGGCGAGATCGATGTTGCGGAGGACTTTTCGCAGCGCGAAACGCCGCACCTCACGGTCGTTAGAAGTGAACCCGCCGTCCTTGAAGACCGGAGCGGAGAAGAGGTTCGTGGTGACCATCGGAACGGTCAGACCGGTGGATGCCAAGGCGGCGATGAGGCGGTCGATCTGCGCTCGGCGCTCGGTATCGGTTGCGCCGAACGCAAAGAGGTCGTCGTCATGGAAGGTCAGCCCGTAGGCGCCGAGCTCGGCGAGTTTCTCCACGGCGTAGACCACGTCGAGTGGTCGCCGGGTGGGGCCGCCGAACGGGTCGGTGCCGTTGTACCCGATGGTCCAAAGGCCGAAGCTGAACTTGTCGGCCGGTGTGGGGGTGGGCATGGCGCTCCTTCAGATATTTGTTGCCAAAAACAACATACTATGCTGGTGGTGTGAACGGAAGCGTGCGCGATCGGAACCTGGCTCGGCTGCTCCGACTCGTGCACGTGGGCGGGCCGCTCTCGCGTGCGCAGCTGACCGAAGCGACCGGTCTGAACCGTTCGACGATCGGTGACCTGGTATCTCGGCTCGAACGGGCCGGGATGGTGCGCGAAGCCGCGCCGACCGTCACCGCCGGTCGCGTCGGGCGGCCCTCGCCCGTCGTCGCCGCGTCGCCGCATGTCGTGGCGATCGCGGTCAACCCGGAGGTCGATGCGGTCGAGTTCGCGGTGGTCGGTCTTGATCGCTCCATTCGCGATCGCGTGCGTGTGGAGCAGGATGAACCCCCGTCGCCAGAGGCCGTTGCCGCGCTGATCGGCGAACGCGTCGCCGCATGGTCCTCAGACAGTCTTCGCGAGTGCACGGTATCCGGCATCGGTGTCGCTGTACCCGGCATGGTCAGCATCGGCGACGGGGTCGTCCGCGATGCGCCTCACCTGCGCTGGCGCGACGTGCGCCTGCAGAGTCTGCTGGCCGCCGATACCGGGCTACCCGTCGTTGTGGACAACGACGCCACGCTCGGCATGCTCGCCGAGCACCTCTTCGGTGCGGCTCGCGGGTATGCGCACGCCGTCTATCTCAACGGCGGCGCGAGCGGAATCGGTGGCGGACTCGTGGTAGCCGGGAACGTCGTGCGGGGCACGGGCGGGTTCGCCGGTGAATTCGGTCAGAACCGGCCCGGGGTCATCGACCCGGCGGATCGGTGTTCGGTCGACGGCGTCCTCGAGGATGAGGTCAGTCGCGCTCGCCTGCTCGCCGACGCGGGACTGGTTCACGCCGACGACGCAAGGCTGGCGACCGCCCTGCGGCGATCGGGCGACTCGCCCGAGGTGGGGCGCCAGCGGCGAGTGCTCGCGACCGCGATTGCCAACGCCGTCAATGTCTTGAATCCCGCGGTGGCTGTAGTGGGGGGATTTCTCGCGACCCTCGTCGGCGCCGACCTCGACGGGTTCGAGGACGCGGTTCGAGCCCAAGCCATGCCCTCGAACGCCGCGGATGTGCGCGTCAGACTGGCTGAACTCGCCGAAGACCGCTTGCTCATGGGTGCTGCCGAGTACGTCTTCGAGACGCAGTTGCTGGCCGGGTAGGCGTGGGGGTCGCCGCAGAACGATCATCCTGGCATCGTTGCCGACGCGGCGGCGCGGGTGCCTGGAGCGGCTGAAAGGGACGGAGGGATGCGCTGGTAGCATTGCCGATTGGAAGTGTGTCCGAGCGGCCTAAGGAGCATGGCTGGAATCCATGTAGGCGGGGTAACTCGCCTCGCAGGTTCAAATCCTGTCACTTCCGCCGCGACTCCGGGTTGCGGTGCGTCACAGAACGCATCGCAACCCGGAGTTTTGTGTGTACCCGCGCCGCGCAATTCCGGAGATCTGCAGTTCTCCGGATGGGGGATGCGGGGAGAGTCCGGAGACTGCAGATTTCCGCAGTTGTGCCGGGCTGGGGCACCGGCACCGGCACCGGCACCGGCACCGGCACCGGCACCGGCCGGGCCACGCTCAGTGCGCGGGGCTCAGCGGGGTCGCGAACGTCGACCCGGGCCGGATGACCAGCGACCGGGGCAGCAGCAGCGCCCGGGCACGTCCGGCGGGTCCGGCCGCGGTCAGCAGCGCGCGTCGCACCGCGAGCGCATCGTCGACCACGGCTGCCGCGTCAAGCCCGCCCCGGTCGGGCGCGTATGCGGCCCGCTCCATCGCCGTCACCAGGCGGGTGACGACGGGGCCTCCCGCCCCCCACCGTGACAGCGACGCCCCGAAAGCCCGGGGCGACTGGGCGGCCGGCACCGGCGCACGCACGTCCAGGGCCGCGTTCTGCACGATCGTCCACGCGGCGGTGACGTCGCCGGATGCGGCCCGTCGCCGCAACCGCCCCTCCACCAGCATCCGCGCCGCCGCGGGGGTGAGCGCCACCGTGAGCAGCACCGCCATCGTCACCAGATACGGCCGCAGATCGGCCAGCTGCACGGCGGTCGGCGCGGCGTCCGATGCGGCGGGGTCCTGCGCATCCAGCGGTGCCGCGGACGCGGTGGACGTGGGCGTCGCAGTGGGGGTCCGAGCCGCCACGTCCTGCCCGCCGTCCGGGGGCGGCGCGACCGACTCCGACAGGAACGAGGTCTGCTCACCGAGCCCCTTCGTCGGCTCGAATCCGACCCAGCCGATGCCCTCGAAGTAGACCTCCGGCCACGCGTGGAGTTGGCTGGTGGTCGCCTCTGCGACCCGCTCCCCGTCTTCGATCTCACCGGTGTAGCCGCCGGGGAGGAACCCGACCACGACACGCGCCGGGAGGTCGACGGCGCGTGCCATCACGGCGAACGCCGAGGCGAAGTGCACGCAGTAGCCCGACTTCTCCTGCAGGAACCGGCTGATCGCTTCGGAACTGGTCCCGTCGAACCCCTCCTCGACCGGCGCCGTCAGGGAGTACTCGAACTCGGGGCCGCGGAACCACGATTGCAGGGCCGCCATCCGCCCGTAGTCGGTGTCGGCATCGGCGGTGACCTGGGCTGCGAGGGTCCGCACCGTGTCGGGGAGATCGTCGGGCAGCTGGTACACGTCGGCGCGGGTCTCGTCGATCGTGGCGTCCGCGGCGGCGATCTGCTCCCGCGTCGGCCGTGGGACGTGCGTGGTGATGCTGTAGGTGGAACCCCGCACGTTGCCCTGCGGCGTGAACAGGGTGCGGTTGTAGGGCATGGTCCGCCAGGGTTCGTCGAGCCCCTCGATACCTACCGCGGGAAACGGCACCGGCGCCCACGCCGACGACAGGTCGGTCACCTCGACCGTCGTCACGTACTCGGTGACGCGCACGCCCTCGTCGGCGACCACGGGCTCGAACGCCTCATCGTCCAGCGGCACGAGCCGCATCCGGTCGGGCTGCCACACCTCGCCGTCGAACCACGACAGGGTGGACACCCGCAGGTACGGCAGTTCGGTGGAGCTCGACCGGTAGCGCAGCACCGGCCGGTCGTCGGGTTGGCGCAGGTCGTCGCCGAGGTCCAACGACGGATCGATCGAGGTGGTGCCCAGCGGCCCGCCGCCACCGGCCAGCACCGGTTCGGGCAGGGCGGGGGCGACCGCGACGGCCCCGACGATCGCGACCACGCCGATGCCGACCGCGACGGCGGCGACCCCGCCCGACTCGGTCGTCCGCTCCTCGCGGGTGCGCGTCTCGGCGCGGATGAGGGAGAGCGCCGCGGCGGCGAGGAACACGAACGAGACGACGTTGACCGCCGAGGGCACCGCGAGCGCCGGAATCACCCACACCGCCACGAGTGCGGCCGTCGCCAGCAGCGGCATGCGAGCGGTCACGACCACGTGGTCGAGCGCGACGACCAGGAGCCCCACCGCCGCGACCAGCAACGCCGTCAAGGCGGGGCCCGCGGTCATCGGGGCGACACCGACCACGATCTCCGTGATCGCGGCCTCCCCGATGGCGGGCACGGTGCGCAGCGTGTCGAGCGTCGGAACGACGCCGAACCACGCGGTCGGCTCGAAGAAGAGTGCGGTGATCACCGCCACCCACACCCCCAGCTCGAGGGCGGCGACGGCGGGGGCCGCGGCCCGCAGGCGTCGCGCGACCCAGCCGACGACGAGCAGGAGCACGGCGAGCCCGGCCGACAGCACCAGCCAGCTCCCCGGGCGGATCACCCCGGCCAGTGGGGCGACGGTGGCCGCCACGGCGACCAGCAGCCCGATTGCGAGCCGCGTGTTGCCGGCGCGGACGGCGCGCGCCGTCCGCTCACCGGAGGACATGCGCCCTCCTCCCACGCAGCGCGGCACTCCACGCGGCGGAGACGTCACCGTCGCGAAGGGATGCCGCGTGCCAACCGCCCGCCCCGAGTGCGCGCACGTCGTCGTCGGACGTCCCGACGGTCAGCAGCACCGGCAGCGTGCTGTGGTGGCCGAGCGCCGGCAACGGTCCCTCGTCGGCCGGCTCCAGCGTGCCGGTGACCAGCACCAGCGGGCCGAGGGTCGCGCCGGCGAACGCCCGCAACACGTCGGCGGCGGCGACATCGTCGTGGGTCGTGAGGGTCGCGGCGCGCACCGCGAACGCTTCGACCTCGGCGGCGTCGTCGCCGGCCACCGGGTCGACCAGCTCGCGGCCGTCGGCGTCGAGCACCGTGACGGAGTACCCCTTCCGCACCAGCCGCGCGACCACCGACACCGTTGCCGAGACCGCGGTCTCGAACGCGGCGTCCCGGCCCGGTGTGCCGGCGGCGGGGCCGTAGCGTCGGCGGCTGCGGTCGAAGACGACGGTCGCCTCGGGCGTCGACTCCTGTTCCTCCTGCCGCACCATCAACTCGTCGCGGTGGGCGCTGGCCCGCCAGTGGATGCGGCGCATCGAGTCCCCGGACACGTACGTGCGGGGGATGAGGTTGTCCGATCCCTGCCCCAGCTCGTTCGTCTGGGCATGCCGGCTGCCGCCGATCGCGCCGGGAAGCTCGGCGAGCGGTTCCAGGTCGACGATCGCCGGTGTCACGGTCAGCGGCGTCGTGGCGCCGATCGTCCGGGTGCGCCGGGCGAACCCGAACGGGTCGGTCGTGGCGACCTGGAGCGGGCCGACGGCTCGCACACCGCGACGGTGGGCACGGAGGCGGTACGACAGCACGGTGTCGCGGCCGCTCCCCATGCCGGATGCCGAGGCCGGCAGACTGTCGGACGCGTTTCCGGTCAGACCCGCCTCCAGTCGATCCCGCCAGCGGCCTTGCCGCATCGGGAGGGGCGCGCGCACCTCGACGTGCACGCGCACCGTCGCCTCGTCGCCGACCGCGACGACGTCGGGCACGAACACGCGCGAGATCCGTTCGCCGCGCTGCCCGAGATACAGCGTCGTCAGGCTCACCGCGGTGACGATCAACAGCAGCGCCGAGACGTACAGCAGCTCGGTGACGGCGAACTCGTGGGCGACGAGGAACGACGCGACCGCCAGCGCGACGGCACCGGTTCCCCGCGCGGTGAGCGGCCACCACCGCGGGCCTTTCACGTCCCTGATCCGTTCACCCGGTCACCCCGCGTCCGTCACCGTGTCGCGACCGGTACTCGCACGCTGTCGATGATCGTGTGGAGGGCCGCCGAGATGGTTTCCGCGCCCGACCGGCCGCGGCCGGTGCCGGCGCCGCGCGCGGCGATGAGACGGTGGGCGTAGACCGGTTCGAGCAGGTCGACGACGTCGTCCGGGATGACGAATTCGCGGCGGGCCAGCGCCGCCCACACCTTGGCCGCGCGCACGAGCTGCAGCGTCGCGCGGGGACTCGCGCCGAGCCGCAGATCGGCGTGGTCCCTCGTGGCCCGTGCCAACGCGACGGCGTACTCCTCGACGGCGGGGGAGACGAACACGCGCCGCGCGTACGCGATCAACTCCCGCACGCGGGCCGCACCGGTCACCGGCCGCAGCGCCGTGAGCGGGTTGGCGGTGTCGCGCTGGCGCAGCATGAGGGCTTCGTCGGCGGCATCCGGGTAGCCCATCGAGATCCGCATCATGAATCGGTCGCGCTGCGCTTCGGGCAGCGCGTAGGTGCCCTCCATTTCGAGCGGGTTCTGCGTCGCGACCACGAGGAACGGCTCGGGCAGGATGCGGCTGGTGCCGTCGACGGTCACCTGACGCTCCTCCATCGCCTCCAGCAGCGCCGACTGGGTCTTCGGCGAGGAGCGGTTGATCTCGTCGGCGATGACGATCTGCGCGAAGATCGCGCCCGGTTTGAACTCGAACTCGCGCTCCACCGGGTTGTACACGCTCACACCGGTGACGTCGCCGGGCAGCAGGTCGGGCGTGAACTGGATGCGGCGCACGGTCGCTTCCACCGAGGCGGCGAGGGCCCGCGCCAGCATCGTCTTACCGACGCCGGGGACGTCCTCGATGAGCAGGTGCCCTTCGGCGAGCAGGCAGACCACGGCGGCGCGGACAGCGGTCGGCTTGCCATCGATCACCTCGGTCACCGACGCGACGATGGCCTCGGTGGTCCGCGCGAAGGACTCCTGGGTCAGCGGGTCCGCGTCGGTCATGTCTTCCCCCCGGGATGGCGTGCGAGGTACGGGTGGTTCGGTGATGGTCCGCCTGCTCGATCGTAGCTTGCGGCAGCGGCCGCAGGGGCGGGTGGTGCCCGGCGGGCGGTGGCGGTCTTGCTAGACTCGGTGCAGCTCTCCGCGAGGCGGCATCCAGGCCAACTCCCCCAGGACGGAAACGTAGCAAGGGTAACCGGGCTCTGCCGGGTTCGCGGAGAGTCCTACTTTTCCGGAGTTTTCACGGGCACCGGCCAGGTTCGCGGATGCGGTCGGCCACGTAGGCTGGCCGCGTGGCGCAGAGCATCTACCTCACCTCGGTCGAAGGCCACTCCGGGAAGTCCACGGTCGCGCTGGGGGTGCTCGACGCTCTCAGCCGCAGCATCCCGCGGGTGGGCGTCTTTCGCGCGGTCGCCCGCTCGACGAGCGAGCCGGACTACGTCGTCGAGATGCTGCTCGAGCACGTGCGGGTCCACCTGGCCTACGAGGACTGCATCGGCGTCACCTACGACGAGGTGCGCGAGGATCCCGACGCGGCACTGGCCCGGATCGTCGAACGCTACAAATCCGTCGAGGCGCGCTGCGACGCGGTCGTGATCGTCGGCACCGACTACACCGACGTGGGCAGCCCCGCCGAGCTGGGGTACAACGCCCGAATCGCGGCGAACCTCGGTGCTCCGGTCCTGCTGGTGCTCAACGGGCGCGACGTCGAGGGCGACGGAGCGCGCACCCCCGACCAGATGGCTCATCTCACCTCGCTCGCGCTCAGCGAACTGCGCCACGAGCGCGCCGCGCTGTTCGCCGTGATCGTCAACCGCGCCGATCCGGCCCTGCGGGAGGAGGTAGAGATGGCGGTGCGGGGCACGGCGGCGCGCACCGCCGATGCCGCGGCCGCCGGCGTGTGGGCGCTCCCCGAGGACGACTACCTGGTCGCCCCATCGGTGCGCGACGTGATGCGCTCGCTGGATGCCCGCCTGCTCAAAGGCGACGTGTCGCAGCTGTCCCGCGAGGTGCTGCACGTGGTGGTGGCAGGCATGTCGCTGGACCACGTTCTGCCGCGCCTGGCCGAGAGCGCCGTGGTCACGATCCCCGCCGACCGCACCGATGTTCTCGTCGGGGCCATGCTCGCCCACGCGTCCGGCACGTTCCCGACGCTGTCGGCGATCGTGCTGAACGGCCCGTTCGCGCTCCCCGAACCGGTGGACCGGCTGATCGACGGTTTCGCCACCACTGTCCCGATCCTTGCGTGCGACCATGACACCTATGAGACCGCGCGCCGCATCCTGCACACGCACGGGCGGCTCGCGGCCGACTCCCGCCGCCGGTACGACACCGCTCTGGCCCTGTTCGAACGTCACGTCGACGGGCTGGACCTGGTCCGCAGGCTGGGGCTGGCCCGCAGCGCGGTCATCACCCCACTCATGTTCCAATACCACCTCATAGAGCGGGCTCGCGCCGACCGCAAGCGCATCGTGCTGCCGGAGGGCGACGACGACCGTGTCCTGCGCGCCGCTGCGACCGCGCTGGCGCGGGGAATCGCCGACATCACGATCCTCGGTGAACGCATCGAAGTGATCGGGCGCGGTCTGGAGCTGGGGCTCGATCTCAGCGCCGCAGAGGTCATCAGCCCGTTCGACGCCGTGCACGTGCACGCGTTCGCGCAGGAGTACGCGAGACTGCGCAGTCACAAAGGTGTCACGCTCGCCCAAGCCGCCGACACGGTGACCGACGTTTCCTACTTCGGCACCATGATGGTGCACCGGGGCATGGCCGACGGCATGGTCTCCGGCGCGGCCCACACCACCGCCCACACGGTGCGACCCGCGTTCGAGGTGATCAAGACCGCCCCGGGTGTCTCGGTGGTCTCCAGCGTCTTCTTTATGGCGCTCGCCGATCGTGTACTGGTCTACGGCGACTGCGCCGTGATCCCGATGCCGACCGCCGAACAGCTCGCCGACATCGCGGTGTCGGCGGCGGCGACCGCCGCGCGGTTCGGGGTGGAGCCGCGTGTGGCGATGCTGTCGTATTCGACGGGGGAGTCGGGATCGGGCACCGACGTCGACAAGGTGCGTCTGGCCACCCGGTTGGTTCGCGAACGCGCGCCCGAGCTGCTGATAGAAGGGCCGATCCAGTACGACGCGGCCGCCGATGCCGCCGTTGCGGCGAAGAAGCTGCCCGGCTCGGCCGTCGCCGGCCGCGCGACCGTGTTCGTGTTCCCCGACCTCAACACCGGCAACAACACGTACAAGGCGGTGCAGCGCTCGGCGGGCGCGGTCGCGATGGGCCCCGTGTTACAGGGTCTCAACCGGCCCATCAACGACCTGTCCCGGGGCGCCCTGGTCGAAGACATCGTCAACACCATCGCGATCACCGCGATCCAGGCCCAGGGCGGCCAGTGAACACCGTCCTCGTGGTCAACAGCGGGTCGTCGTCGGTCAAGTACCAGCTCCGCGACGAGGACGCCGACCGGGTGCTGGCGGCAGGGGTGGTGGAACGCATCGGACAGCCGGGCGGCACCGCCTGTCACACCGTGCATTCGGCCGCCCTCGCCCCGGAGTCGGCGGCGATGCCGACGGTGCAGGATGCCGCGTACAGGTGGGACGAGCCGATCGCCGACCACGCCGCCGGGTTCGCACTCATGCTGCGGGCCTTCGCCGAGGCGGGTCCGTCGCTGTCGGAGCATCCGCCGGTCGCGGTGGGACACCGCGTCGTGCACGGCGGCACCCGCTTCGTCGCACCGACCCGCGTCGACGACGAGGTGCTCGCCGAGGTCGAACACCTCTCGGCGCTCGCGCCCCTGCACAACCCCGGTGCCGTGCAGGGCATCCGGGCGGCCCGCGCGGCCTTCCCCGACGTGCCGCACGTCGCCGTGTTCGACACCGCGTTCCATCAGAGCATGCCGCCGGAGGCCTACACGTACGCGATCGACCGCGACGTCGCGCGGGCGCACGGCATCCGCAAGTACGGGTTCCACGGCACCAGCCACCAGTACGTCAGCCAGGCCGCAGCGGACTTCCTGGGGCGGCCGGTGGCCGAGCTGCGGCAGATCGTGCTGCACCTGGGCAACGGGGCATCCATGACGGCGATCGACGCGGGCCGTTCGGTGGACACGTCGATGGGGCTGACGCCGCTGGAGGGGCTCGTCATGGGGACGCGGTCGGGCGACATCGACCCGGCGGTCGTGTTCCATCTCGCCCGCCGCGGCACCCCGCTCGACGAGATCGACGACCTGCTCAACCACAACAGCGGGCTGCGGGGGGTCGCCGGCGTCTCCGACATGCGCGACATCGAGGCGCGCCGCGCCGCGGGAGACGCCGACGCCGCGCTCGCGTTCGACGTCTATGTGCACCGCATCCGCGCTTACCTCGGCGCCTATCTCGCCCAGCTCGGTGGCGCCGACGTCCTCTCGTTCACGGCCGGCGTCGGCGAGAACTCGCCGGTGGTGCGTGCCGCTGCCGTGGCGACCCTCGGTTTCGCCGGTGTCGAGCTGGATGCCGAGCGCAACCTGCGCCCGGGCGGCGGTATCCGCGTGATCTCGGCGGACACCTCCGCCGTGACGGTGCTCGTCGTGCCCACCGACGAGGAGTCTGAGATCGCGCGGCAGGCGGTGCGGGCGTAACCTGCGATATCGCGGTGGATCGTCGTCGATCAGTCACTGCATAACGCATCGGAAACATCGCGCCACTACAGTGGGCGAGTGCCTACCGATCTGCCCGATCTGCTGACCTTCGACGGCGTGCTGTTCGACCTGGACGGCGTGCTCACCCCGACCGCCGACGTGCACATGCATGCCTGGCAGACGATGTTCGTCGAGTTGTTCGCGGCGTGGGGGATCACACCGCCATACACCGAGCGCGACTACTTCGAGTACCTTGACGGCAAGAAGCGGTACGACGGCGTCGCCAGCCTGCTGCGTTCGCGTGACGTGGAGGTGCCGTGGGGCGATCCGTCCGACCCGCCCGCAGCCGACACCGTGTGCGGCATCGGCAACCGGAAGAACATCGTGTTCGAGACGCTGCTGCGCAGCGAGGGCATCTCCCCGTATCCCGGGTCGCTCGCGCTGCTGGAGAAACTGGAACGCGCGAACGTTCCCTGCGGCGTCGTGTCCAGCTCCAAGAACGCCGACGAGGTGCTGCGCGCGGCCGGCATCCGTGACCGGTTCCCGGTCGTCGTCGACGGTGTCGTGGCGGAGCGCGACCACCTGGCATCCAAGCCCGCCCCCGACATGTTCGCCGCGGGGGCGCGGCTGCTCGGCGTGGACCCGTCCAGCGCCGTCGCGTTCGAAGACGCCCATTCCGGCGTGCAGTCCGCCGCCGCAGCTGGCTTCGCGCTGGTGGTGGGGGTTGACCGTGGCGCTGGGGCGGGTACGCTCATCGCGAGCGGTGCACACATCGTCGTAGACGACCTGTCCGCGTTCGTGGCGTAACCCCGACGCCCGAGCCATACCCGAGAGGCCCGCATGATCGATCGCGATCGTTTTCCCATCGACCCGTGGCGACTGGTCGAGACCCGGTTCACACTCGATGACATCGGTGTGACCGAGACCCTTTTCTCCGTCGGCAACGGCTACCTCGGGCTGCGCGGAAACCAGCCCGAGGGCCGGTTCGCGCACGAGCACGGCACCTTCATCAACGGGTTGCACGAGGTGTTCCCGATCCGGCACGCCGAGCAGGCCTTCGGGTTCGCGGAAGTGGGCCAGACCATCCTCAACGCGCCCGATGCGAAGGTCATGCGCGTCTACGTCGACGACGAGCCGCTCTCGTTCGACGTCGCCGACATCCGCGAGTACGAGCGCGTGCTCGACTTCCGCACCGGGGTGCTCACCCGTCACCTGCGCTGGCTGACGCCCGGCGGCAAGGACGTGGTCATCGATGTGGAGCGCATGGTGTCGTTCGAGGAAAAGCACCTCGCCGTCCAGCGGTTGACCGTCACGGTGCTCAACTCCGACGCCCCGGTCACGATCAACTGTCAGATCCTGAACCGCCAGGACGGTGAAGACGTCTACGGCGGCACCCCGACGGCGCCGCGCAAGGCCGGTTTCGACCCGCGCAAGTCCGAGCGGCTCCACGAGAGGGTGCTGCAGCCCCAGGAGTACTGGCAGGACGGCGCGCGCTCGGCCCTGGCGTACCGGGTGGCGCAGTCGCAGATGACGCTGTCGGTTGTCGCCGATCACCTGATCGACACTGAGAACGAGTACACCGCGCGCACGCTGATCGAGCCCGACATCGCCAAGAACGTCTATCGGGTGCAGGCCAAGGCGGGTGTTCCGACGACGGTCACCAAGTTCGTCAGCTACCACACGTCGCGCGGCGTTCCGGCCCGCGAGCTTGTCGACCGCGGTCGCCGCACGCTCGACCGGGCCCGCGCCGAGGGCGCTCAGGAGCAGTTCGACCGTCAGGCCGCGTGGTGCCGGGACTTCTGGGACCGCTCCGACGTGGTCATCGGGGGCCGCGCCGACCTGCAGCAGGCCACGCGCTGGTGCCTGTTCCAGCTGGCGCAGGCCACCGCCCGCGCCGACAGCCTCGGCGTGCCCGCCAAGGGCATGACCGGATCGGGCTACAGCGGTCACTATTTCTGGGACACCGAGATCTACGTGCTGCCGTTCCTGGCGTACACGACGCCGCTGTGGGCGCGCAACGCGCTGCGCATGCGCACCCTCATGCTGCCGGCGGCGCGGCGCCGCGCCACCATGCTCAACGAAGCGGGCGCACTGTTCCCGTGGCGCACGATCAACGGCGAGGAGGCGTCGGCGTACTACGCGGCCGGGACGGCGCAGTATCACATCAACGCCGACATCTGTTTCGCGCTCGCGCGGTACGTCCGCGCCACCGGCGACTTCGACTTCCTCTACCGCGAGGGCATCGACATCGCCGTCGAGACGGCGCGGCTGTGGGTCACCCTGGGGTTCTGGCGGTTCACCGAGAACGGCGATCCGTACACGTTCCACATCCACGGGGTGACCGGCCCCGACGAGTACACGACCGTCGTCAACGACAACCTGTACACGAACGTGATGGCCCGCTTCAACCTGCGGTTCGCGGCGCGCAACGTGCGCGAGATGTCCGAGCGGGCGCCGGCGGAGTATGCCGCGATGTGCGAACGCTTGAACTTCGACCCCGCCGAGGCGGATGCCTGGGATGGCGCCGCCGAGGCGATGCACATCCCGTACTCCGAAGCCCTCGGCATCCACCCGCAGGACGAGGTGTTCCTGGAGCGCGAGGTGTGGGACCTGGAGAACACGCCGCGAGAGCAGCACCCGCTGCTGCTGCACTTCCACCCACTGGTGATCTATCGCTACCAGGTGCTCAAACAGGCCGATGTCGTGCTGGCGCTGTTCCTGCAGGGCAACCACTTCACCCCGATCGAGAAGCTCAACGACTTCGAGTACTACGACCCGCTGACCACCGGCGACTCGACGCTGTCGGCGGTCGTGCAGTCGATCCTCGCCGCCGAGGTCGGCTACCAGGACCTCGCGCGCGAGTACTTCGAGGCGTCGCTGTTCGTCGACCTGGGGGACCTGCACCACAACGCCTCCGACGGTGTGCACGTGGCATCTGCAGGCGGCGTCTGGTCGGCCTTGGCGTGCGGGTTCGGCGGCATGCGGGACCATTACGGCGACTTGACCTTCGATCCGCGACTGCCCGCCGACTGGGAATCGTTGACGTACCGGATCCAGTGGCACGGCACTCCGTTGCGGGTGACGGTGACCGCCGACGAGATGACCTTCGAGGCCGGGGACGGCGTCGGGGTCGATTTCGCCGTGCGCGGCAGGGAGTACCGGGTAGACGGCGGGTCGACCGTGCGGGTGCCGCTGGCCGGCCAGGGCCCGGTGATCGCCGGGCGCCCCACCATCGGCATGCTCACCGAGGCGCGGCGCGACGACGGGTCGCTGCTGTCGGCCTCCGTGCCGACCTCCGCGACCGTCGTGCCCGACATCTCCGGACCGATCCCGGTGGTCGCCACGGTTGCGAACGTCGTGGAGGGCAATCCCCGGCCGCAGCAGCGATGACCGCGGACGCGCCCGATGTCGGACGCAGGTCGTAGGGTGGACGCGTGACCACCGCTCTGTACCGCCGCTATCGCCCGGAGACCTTCGGCGAGATGATCGGGCAGTCGCAGGTCACCGAGCCGCTCATGACGGCTCTGCGCGGCGACCGTGTCGGGCATGCATACCTGTTCTCCGGTCCGCGCGGATGCGGAAAGACGACCTCTGCGCGCATTCTGGCGCGGTGTCTCAACTGTGCCCAGGGGCCTACCGACACCCCGTGCGGTGAGTGTGACAGCTGTATCGAGCTCAGCCGTGGCGGCGGTGGCTCGCTCGATGTGGTCGAGATCGACGCGGCCAGCCACAACGGCGTCGACGATGCGCGCGATCTGCGCGAGCGCGCGATCTTCGCCCCGGCGCGCGACCGGTACAAGATCTTCATCCTCGACGAGGCGCACATGGTGACGGCGCAGGGTTTCAACGCGCTGCTGAAGCTCGTCGAAGAGCCGCCCGACCACGTGAAGTTCGTGTTC
>NZ_JBKEAY010000158.1:0-2792 GCF_047972865.1 Microbacterium sp. | reverse complement strand
TCCTGCTGCTGCTGAGCGGGGTTGCCCTGCGCGTTCGTCGTCCCTGAGCGTGTTGTCCTCGCCCCGGCGGCTCGCGGGCCGGGGCGAGGGGAACACCACGGCCCGCTGCACCGCGAAGCTCGTCAGGAACAGTGCGGCATCCGTGACGACCTTCGCGGCCAGCGTCGGGACGCCGGCATCGAACAACGCGGTCAGTGCACCGTAGTTCGCCGCCAGGATCAGCACCGCCAGTGCCGCGTACTGCACGGCGGCGGTCCGCCGGTCTCGGTCGCTGCCGAAGACGAGCGTGCGGTTCACCGCGAAGTTCACCGACGCGCTCAGCAGGCGCGCGGCGACCACCGCGAGCAGCAGCCAGCCCGTCAGCGCGTACAGCAGCAGCATCGCTGCGGTGTCGATCGCGAACGACAGCAGAGCGGATGCCGAGAATCGCAGCAACGGGGCATACACTCGCACCGAGTCCACCAGCGGCCGGAAGTGGCTCGACGCGTTGCCGTCGAGATACACCGTCTCGATGGGCACCTCGATGAGGGCGACGCCGGCACCCCGTGCCCGTAACAGCGTCGTGAACTCGTACTCGAACCGGTCGCCCGGCAGCGTGCCGAGCCAGTCGAGCAGTTTCGCCGGGTACCCGCGCAGCCCGGTCTGCGTGTCGCGCACCCGCGTACCGGTCGCGGCACCGAACAGCCACCGGCTGACCGTGTTCCCCACGCGGCTGCGCACCGGCACCGCGCCCGAGAACGCGCGGGCCCCGAGCACGATCGACCGCTCCGGGCTCCGGCCGGCGAGCCGGTCGGCCACGCGGGCGATGTCGGCCGGTGTGTGCTGGCCATCGGCATCCGCGCTGACGACGTCGGCGCCCGGCCAGCGCCACGCGATCGCCGCGAATCCGGTGCGCAGCGCCGCGCCTTTGCCGCGGTTGCGCGGGTGGCTGATGACGACCGCACCGGCAGCGGCGGCAGCGGCGAAGACGGCGGCGAACCGCGGCCCCGACCCGTCGTCGACGACGAGCACAGGAACCGTCAGGGCGCGCACCAGCGCGACTAGGCGCGCGTCGGGCTCGTACGCCGGGATCAAGACGACATGCACGGCGCTCAGCCCCCGATGTAGAGGATGTCGCTGGTGGCGCGCTCGCCGCCGTTGGAGGGGCGGCTGATGAGCTCGCCGTCGAACCACATCTCGGCCGAGCCGCCGCCGTCGAGGTTATACGCGGTCCGCGCGCCGAGCGAGACGAAGATGTCGGCCAGCTCGGTCATGGTGACCCCGCGGCTGTATCCCGGTTCGCGCCCGTCGACGACGACGATCACGATGTGGTTGTCGTCGATGATCCCGATCGCGGTGCGCGGATGCTCGCCCTGCACCGAGTGGTTGCCGAAGTTGGTGTCGACCTCGATCTGGTCGATGCCGTCGACGGCGGCCCCGTCCTCGACCAGTGCCGGCCCGAAACTGAGGGTGTTCCAGGCGCCGTCGGCGAGGAGGTCGGCGGCGGTGGTCTGCGTCTCGTCATAGACCTCGGCGGTGCCGTCGGTGTAGAAGACCAGGCCGTCACGGGCGCCGTCGTCGCGGTAGACCACACCGTTGCGGATGATGATGCCGTCGTCGCGGAATCCGTAGTAGTCGCCGTTGACGGCGAAGACCGCGTCGTTGGCCTCGGCGGTCTCGCTGACGAGGGCCGTGATGTTCTCGCCGACCTGGTTGTTCGCGAACGCAGCGCGCAGCGCGGTCGCGTCGCCCAACGTGAGGTCGGCGACGTGATAGGTGACGGTGTCCCGCCCCGATCCCGCAGTGGTCGTGGTGATCTGGATCGACGCGTCGGCGGAGGTGTAGCTCGTGTCGGTGACGATCGCGGTGCTCGTGTCGCCGGCCGCGCCGCGTGCGGCGGGCGACACCGCGCTCTGGCCCGCCTCGTACGCGGCGACGTCGTCGACGACGACATGGGGGATGACGAACCGGTCCAGTGCCCACACGGTGCCGCCGGTGGCGACGAGGGCCACGGCCAGTCCACCGGCGGTGAGACCGTAGGCGAGTCGACGTTTCATGAGCCCAGTGTCGGCATCCGCCGTATGAGCGGGTTCAGGCGCGGTTGTGCGCCGCCTATGAATGCCCGGCCGTGGAGCGTTCTGCCTTCCCGGGACGGGCGCGCGTCACCGCTGGCAGGAGGGGCACCAGAACACGATCCGTTCGGCGGTGGCCGCAGCGCCCAGGTCGGCGCGGCGGATCGCGGTGCCGCACCGACGGCACGGCGACCCCTCACGCCGGTACACCCAGTGCCGGGCGCCGCGACGGGTGTCGCCGGTGAAGGTGCGTGCGACGCGGTCGCGGTTGCTCCGTATCATCCGTGCCGCCGTGTCTACCAGGGCGGCGGTATCGGCGTTGCGCGCGCGGGCGGTGGGGCGGATGCCGCGCACGAACAGCACCTCGTTCGCGTACTCGTTGCCGAGGCCGGCGAGGTTTCGCTGATCGAGGAGCGCCACGTGCACGGCCCGGTCGTCGCGAGCCAGCCGGCGCGCCGCCTCGGCACCATCCCAGTCCGGTCCCAACGGGTCGGGGTCGAGGCGTCCCACGACGCGGTCCTCGTCGACCGTGGGCAGCAAATCGACCATCGCCACGTCGACGCCGACCGCTTCGGCGGACGCCGTACCGACAACGGCGCGTGCGCGGAACGCGGGGAACCGCCACCGGGCGCCGGGCCGGTAGATCTGCCACTCGCCGTCCATCATGAGGTGGCTGTGCAGTGTCTGGTCGCCGATGCGCATCAGCAGGTGCTTGCCGCGCGGGGTCACTTCGCGCACCGT
>NZ_JBKEAY010000152.1:0-16229 GCF_047972865.1 Microbacterium sp. | reverse complement strand
CCACGATGACCCCGCCCGTCCCCAACACCACTGCACTGACACTCGCCGGCATCCGCGCCGCCGCAGCAGCCGAGCCGACGAAGACACCGGATTTCTCTCCCGCTGTGCGCGCGGGGAGTCTTGTGTTCACCTCGGGACAGCTACCGCTGTCCGATGGCGAGTTGGTCGCGACGGGGCTGCTCGGCCGTGACGTCACTGTGGCGGAGGGGGCGCGGCTGGCCCGGATCTGCACCGCGAACGCGTTCGCCGCGCTGTCGGAGCTGGTCGACCTCGCCGACATCGAACGCGTCGTCAAGCTCAATGGCTTCGTCGCCTCGGCTCCCGGTTTTCACGATCAGGCGGCGGTCATGAACGGGGCCAGCTCACTGCTCAACGAGTTGTTCGCGGGTGCTCGCCCGCACGCGCGCGCCGCCATCGGGGTCGCCGCGCTGCCCCGCAACGCCCCCGTCGAGGTCGAGCTCGTCGTCCGGCTGGGTGGCGCCTCCGCGTGATCTGAGCTGCGCGCCGCGCGGTCGGGGCGCCGGAAGCAGCGACGGGGTCGTCCGGGGGTGAGATCCGGTTCGCGCGGCACGTCGAAGCCCGCCGCGGTCAGTTCGCCGAGGCTCGCGCCCTTGCCTTCGCGCGCGGTCGTCGCGCCCGAACGCACTCAGGGGTGTGTACCAGGTCACTCGCCAAACCCTAGCGACCGCCGACGGGCGGGCGGCGCGTGCTGAGGCCCGACGGCGACCGCGTTCGCGGCGTCGGGTCGCGCATTTCGCTGCGAGCAGGCCGGGACCGGCGCGCGGCTGGGTCCGGGCCTGGGCAGAATGGACGCATGATGCAGGTGTGGGCACCCCGCGCTGACCGGGTGCGGCTGCGGCGGCCGGGGCGCGACGACGTCGAGCTGACCGCGGCGGATGCCGGGTGGTGGCAGGGCGACGTCGTGCTCGCCGACGGCGACGAGTACGGGTTCGTGATCGGCGATGACGACAGGATGCTGCCCGACCCGCGGTCGCGGCGCCAGCTCCGCGGCGTGCACGGGGCCTCGGCGTGGTTTGACCCGGCGCCGTTCCCCTGGACCGACCGAGCCTGGCATGGACGGCAGCTCGCCGGTGGACTGATCTATGAGTTGCACGTCGGCACCTTCACGCCCGAAGGGACGCTGGATGCCGCGACCGGGCGACTCGACCACCTGGTGTCGCTGGGCGTCACCCACGTGGAGCTGCTTCCCGTCAACGGCTTCAACGGCAGCCACAACTGGGGGTACGACGGGGTGCTGTGGTTCACGGTGCACGAGGCGTACGGCGGCCCCGCGGCGTACCAGCGGTTCGTGGACGCGGCGCACGCGGCCGGGCTCGCGGTCGTCCAGGATGTCGTCTACAACCACCTCGGGCCGTCGGGGAACTACCTGCCGGCGTTCGGACCGTACCTGCGCGACGGACAGGCCACGACCTGGGGCGACAGCCTCAACCTCGACGAGCGGGCGGTGCGTGACGTTGTGATCGACAACGCCCTGATGTGGCTGCGGGACTATCACGTCGACGGACTGCGGCTGGATGCCGTGCACGCGTTGCACGACGACGGGCCGGTGCACGTTCTGCGCGAACTCGCCGAGGCCGTCGACGCCCTCAGCGCCCACGAGGGCCGGCCGCTGACGCTCATCGCCGAGAGCGACCTGAACGATCCGGTCATGGTCCTGCCACGGGAGGCCGGCGGGTACGGTCTGACCGCGCAGTGGTCCGATGACTTCCACCACGCTCTCCACGTCGCCCTCACGGGGGAGACGGTCGGTTACTACGCCGACTTCGCGGCTCTCGACGCGCTGCCCAAGACCTGGACGGACGGGTTCTTCCACGACGGGACGTTCTCGTCGTTCCGGGGTCGTGACCACGGGCATCCGATTCCCGCCGACGTGCCCTCCTGGCGGCTGGTGACGTACGCGCAGACGCACGACCAGGTGGGAAACCGTGCCGCCGGCGACCGGCTCGCGGCCATGCTCACGCCGGAGCGACGGCGGGTCGCCGCGGTGCTGACGTTGACCGCTCCCGGCACGCCGATGCTGTTCATGGGCGAGGAATGGGGTGCGTCGAGCCCCTGGCAGTTCTTCACCTCGCATCCCGAACCCGACCTCGCCGAGGCCACGGCAAGAGGACGCAAGGCCGAGTTCGCCCGGATGGGGTGGGACGAATCGCTCGTGCCGCACCCGAACGACCCCGCGACGTTCGCGCGGTCACGGCTTGCGTGGGACGAGGTCGACGCGGCCGGTCACGCCGACCTGCTCGCGCTGTACCGCGAGCTGGCCCGGCTGCGGCGGGAGCAACCCGCGCTGACCGATCCGCGCGCCGATCGGCGCACGGGCGAGGCCGCCGAAGCGATCGGGGGGCGGGTCTACACCCTGACCCGCGGTGACGTGCGGGTACTGGTGAACCTGTCGGCGGCCCCGTGGGACGTACCCGCCGACGGCGACGTGGTGTGGCTGGTGACGGTCCCGCCCGCCTCGCGCGGCGACCGCTGGCTCATCGCCCCGGACTCGGCTGTCATCGTCGGTCCAGCCTGACCCCGCGTTCATCCGCGCCGAAACGTCGGTCGTCCAGCCTGACCCCGCATTCATCCGCGCCGAAACGTCGGTCGTCCAGTCAGCATCCCGCGTTCATCCGCGCCGAAACGTCGGTCGTCCAGTCAGCATCCCGCAGTTCGGCGCGAACGAACGGGCGGGCCCGTCGACCCGGTGCGTCAGAACGCGCCGACGAAGGCGCGCAGGATGCGGGGTGGCTCCGACAGCGCCGTCGCATGCACCCGCGCGGCGATCGCCTCGTAGTCCATGGCGTCGAAGTACCCGTCGTCGCGGTAGATCGCCATCCGCTCCGTGAACGCACGGGCGGTGGGCTCGGGATGGAACTGCGTGGCGTACAGGCGCTCGCCGACGCGATACGCCTGCACCGGGCACGCGTCGTTCGTGGCCAGGAGCACGGCCCCCGGGGGCGGCGCGGCGCTGCCTTCCTTGTGGGCGGTGACGGCGGAGAACCGGGTGGGGAGGGCGCCGAACAGCGGATCCCGGGTGCCGGCCTCGGTGAGGGTGATCGTCGTGGGTCCGGTGTCTTCGGGGTAACCGCGCGACACGTCGCCGCCGAGGGTGCGTGTCGCGATGCCGATGCCGTAACACGTGAACAGCGCGGCGGTCCTGCCCTCGGCGGCGTGTGTGGCGAGGCGAGCCAGGTCGGCTTCCAGCAGCACCTGTTCGTCGGTCTTGGCCGCTTCCGGCTCGGTCACGTTGAAGGGGCTGCCGCCGACGACGAAGCCCGCCCAGCGGTCCACGGCATCGGCGGGAAGCCGTTCGTGGACGAGATCGACGCGGTCGAGTTCCCCCGGCTCCAGGCGGGCGGCGGTGCGGAAAGACTCGTACTCGGCATCGGCCGCGCTGTGCTGCGGGCGCGCGCTCAGATACGCGAATCGGGGCATGGAGAGGAGTCTACGGGGACGAATTCGTCGGCGTCATGTATCAGGGGTCTCTAGCGCTGCTCCTGTGGGTGTGGTCAGAATGAGCAGCATGGCGAACGCGGATCCCGCACCGATCCCTCGCGAACCCGGTGACGCTGACGACACCCACGACGAGTCGTCGCTGTGGGAGCGCGCGGCGGACAGCTTCCAGCAGTGGCACGACGGCGACTCCCGGGCGATGGATGCCCTGGTCCGGTTGCTCAGTCCGGTGCTCTGGCACGTCGTGCGCGCATACGGATTGGACGCGGCATCGGCGGAGGACGTCGTGCAGACCACGTGGTTGACGCTGGTGCGTCGCCACGACAGCATCGCCGACCCACGCGCGGTGTCCGGGTGGCTGATGACCACGGCACGCCGTGAGGCCTGGCGGGTCGCGAAGCTGCAACGCCGTGCCGCACCGGTCGAATCGGAAGACCTCGAACCACACCTGCCCGCCGCCGAGTCGGCGGAGGGCGCCGCCACCGGTCACGACCGGGACAGTCGGCTGTGGCGGGCCGTCCATACCCTCGACGAACGGTGCCGCCGCCTGCTGCGGGTCATCGCGTTCGAAGAACGCCCCGACTACGCCCGGCTCGCGGCCGACCTCTCGATGCCGGTCGGCTCGATCGGTCCGACGCGGGGACGATGTCTGGGCAAGCTGCGGGCGGCACTCCGGGGGGCCGGATGGAACGGAGAAGACAATGACCTCTGAGCACGTGACGCCCGACGCGGCGCTCTTTCGCGGGCTGCGCCGCACCTGGGAACGCATCGATCCCGTTCCGGCGGGACTGGTCGACCGCATGGTCGCCGCGGTCGCCGCGGAGAGCATCGCCGAGGACTACGTCTTGCTGACACTCGTCGAGTCAGACGCGGTGGCACCCGTGCGCGGTGTGGCGGAGACCCTCACGCTGCAGTTCAGCGATGGCACCACCAGCATGCTGGTGCACATCACCAGCGCAGAGGCAGGAGGACGCCGCCTGGACGGCTGGGTGGACGGCATCGCGACGACGGCGATCGCCGAACATGACGAGGGTGAGGCGGTGACCGCGGTCGATGGCGGCAGATTCTCCTTCGACGCTCTCCCCGCCGGAACGGTCCGGCTGCGGCTGCTGCTGACCGATGTGCACGATCCTGAGCTGCGCACCCCGCGGTTCGACATCTGACCCGCCGCCGGTGGGAGTTGTGGGAGGAAACGATGGCTGGGACACCAGACGGCTGGACGTGGCGTGATCGGGCGCGCGGATCGATCGCGCATGTCGAGCTGCTCGATCCGGCGACGGAGCCGATCTCGGGCATCGATGCGTTGCCGACGATGTACGTGCCCGATCGTCTGCTCATCTCCCGATCCAGTGGAGTCAGCGACTACCGGGGCCGTGCCGCACTCGTGGAGCGGGCTGCTGTCGCGCTCGGACTTCGGGTGCTGCCCGACGACGATGATCTCGTCGACGGGCAGAAACCAGAGGAACTGCCGTTCGTACGCGTACGACTGGTGCCCGGAGAGGAGGGCACGCAGGGTGCCGCCGCACCCGACGCATGGCGGGTGCTGCAGCGGTTGCGCCGAGACGTGCTGACTCGCGCCCAGCTCGATCCGGCACGCGAGCCCGCGCGTGAGGTCATCGAGCGGCTGGCCGAGGTGGGAGCAGACGGCGTCGGACTGGAACATGTCCTCGCGATCGACCCGTTCGCCCGGTCGAACCCGTTCGCGCGCTCCAACCCGTTCGCGCGCTCCAATCCGTTCGCCCGGTCGAACCCGGTCGGTGAGTACGCGGAGTCTGGGCGTGGAGGGCGTCAGCCGGTCGCGTGGGTGGGCCCCGGCCCGGTGCGCACGAAGCCGCCGACGGGAACCCGCGCCCCGGTGGTGGCGGTGCTCGACACCGGTGCGGGTGTGCATGAGTGGCTGCCGAGCGACGTGGTGCGGACCGCGATCGACATCGACGGACGGCCCGTCGGTCTCGCCGATGACGCCGACCCCGAGCGCTACCCCGACCTGTTCGGGCCTCTGGACGGTGAACTGGATCCGGTGGCCGGTCACGGCACGTTCATCGCGGGCATCGTCCGACAGGTAGCGCCGGATGCCGAGATTCTCGCGATCCGCGTCGCCGACGCGAATGGCCTCATCCCCGAATCCACTCTGCTGCGGGTGTTACGGGATCTGGTGACACTGGTGGAGCGTCACCGCGACGGGGCGGCAGGCGGTCACCCGGTCGATGTGCTGAATCTCTCGCTGGGGTTCTATCACGAGACTCCCGAAGACGGGCTGTACCTGACAGAGCTGGTGGACGTGCTCGCGAAGCTGCGGGCACACGGGGTCACCGTGGTCGCCTCGGCGGGCAACGACGCCGTGGACCGCCCCGCGTTCCCGGCATCCCTGTGGCCGTGGCCGGGTGCCGACAACGGGGTGGAGTCCGACGACGGCGCCGAGCTGGTGTCGGTGGGGGCGTTGAACCCCGACACCGGGACGACCGCGCTGTTTTCCAACGTGGGGCCGTGGGTGCGTACCTATGCGACCGGAGCAAGCATCGTGAGCACCATTCCCGCCTTCGAAGGGGGGCGGCAGGCGACTTCGCGCGATGACGAGTACGAGCGGGAACGGTCCACGATCGGACCCGACGACTTCCGCGGCACGTTCGCCGTGTGGAGCGGGACCTCGTTCGCGGCACCGCTGGTTGCGGGACGGATCGCCGCCGCACTCGGCTTTCTTCCCGACAAGCCGACCGGAGAACCGGTTCATGCCGTGTACCGTGACCGCGTGCGAAAGGTGATCACGGCCAGCGACACGGGTCGCTGACACGGGTGCGCGGTCGTACCCGAAGCGGCAAGCTGGAGTGGTGGCCGTCGAGGAACTGTACGATCGGGCGCTCAGCCTCACGAACGAGCGCCGCTTTCGTGAGGCCCGTGAGTTGTTAGAGCGCGCCACCGACCAGCCCGCCTCGGACGACCTCGCCGCCAGGATCGTGGGAACCCTCGCCTACGCGGTGGCGCAGCTGGGCGAGCTCGATCGGGGTGAGCAGTTGTGTCGGGAGGCACTGCGTCGCACGGGGCTGAGCCCGCACACCCGCGGCATCCTCACCGGGCAGTTGGCGAGCCTGCTGTTTCAGCACGGCCGGCCCGACGAAGCGCTTGCGGGGTTCGCCGAGGCCCTCGCGGCGCTCGACGATGATCCGTGGTCCGCGGCGAACCTTCGCATGAATCGGAGCATCGTGCTGATGCAGCGGTTTGACATGGATGCCGCGGTCGCCGACATTGAAGCGGCGGTGGACGCGTACCTGTCGCACGGCGAGGCGACCGATGTCGCCGAAGCGCGCCATAACCTCGGCTACGCGCACTTGTTGCGCGGGGACCTCTTGCGGGCGATCCGGGAGATGTCGCGCGCTCGCCCCGCCATCGCGGCCGTGTCGTCCGCGAATGCGGCGATCTGCGACGTCGACATGGCGGAGGCGTACGCCGAGGCGGGATTGGTGACCGAGGCGGAGGGGCTACTGCAGTCGGCCGCGGAGATCTTCGGCGACGAGCACATCGTGCAGGCGCAGGGAGAGGCGGAGCTGCTGCTGGCGCGGTCGCTGCTGCGGCACGAGCCCCACCGTGCGCGCGAGGTGGCCCGCGCTGCGGGACGGCGTTTCGCACGGATCGGGGCGACGGTGTGGCGGGCGCGCGCCGACGGCATCCGGATGCGGGCCGCGCTGGCGGCAGGAGCCGTGGATCGCACCGGAGAGGTGACCGGGATCCGGGGGAGGTTGCCGACGGCGGTTGAGGTCTCCCGAGTGGTGGCGGCGCTCCGGCGGGCACGATTGCGCAACGACGCCGACGCACTGGAGCTGACCCGGCTGCTGTGGCGGGTGCGGCGCGGACTGCCCGCCCGACGGGGTCCCCGTACGCGCCCAGGGACATCGATCGAGGTATGGGTGCTGGCCGACGAACTGCGCGCCGAGCGCGCGGCGCGCGCCGGCCGTGGGGGGGAGGCGCGGCGAATCGCGGCCGACGGAGTCGAGCGGCTGGCGCGTTGGCGCGCCGCGTTCGGGAGCATCGACCTGCAGACGGCCAGCGCGATGCACGGGGTGGGTTTGATGGTGGTGGGGCTGGAGGCGGCGCACCGCACCGGTGACCCCGGCGTGCTCTTCGAGTGGGCCGAGCGCGCTCGGCATGATCAGCAGCACGTGACGCCGCTGCGTCCCCCGCCCGACCCGGAGTTGGCCGCCGATCTCGCCGAGCTCCGGCTGCTCCGCGCCGAGACCGGCGGAATCGACTGGTTGTCCGATCCTCGCGCCGTCGAGGCATCAGCCCGGGTGCGGCGCCGCCAGTGGGTGCAGACCAGAGCACGTCGTGTGGATGCGGCGGCGACGCTGCCCGAGTTGCGCGCGGCGCTGGACCCCGACACAGCGGCGCTGCTATTCGTGTTCCGTCCCGCGCGGCTGTCGTGTCTGGTGGTCACCGATGATCGTGCGGACATCGTTGATCTGCCCGGCGGCATCCGTGACGCGTTGGGCGGGTTGCGTGCCGATTTGGACATGTCGGCGCAGACGATCGCCGGGCCGATGGCCGAAGTGGTGGGGCGCTCGCTCGACCGCCGGCTGCAGGCGCTGTCGGCAGCGCTGGTGGCCGTGCCGTTGGCACACACCGCCGCGCGACGCCTCGTCATCACCGCGCCCGGGGTGTTGGCCGGTGTGCCCTGGACCATGCTTCCCGGTCTCAGCGGTCGCGCCGTCACGCTAGCCGCGTCGGCATCGTTGTGGGTGCGTGCCGGTGAGGCCCCGGCGCTGCAGCGGGCGGCATTCGTCGCGGGGCCGCGGGTGGCGCGCGGGGCCGAGGAACTTGCCGGCGCGGCGGCGGCGTGGCCTCGAGCGTCGCAGACCACCGGCGACCGAGCGAGCGTCGAAGCGGTCACCGCCCTCGCCGCGAGCGCCGACGTGCTGCACATCGCCGCGCACGGGACTCACTCGGCCGACAACGGCATGTTCGCCGGTTTGGAGCTGGCCGATGGCACGCTGTTCGGCTACGACATCGACCGCATGCCGCGGGTGCCGTCGATCGTCGTCCTGTCGGCGTGCGAGGTGGGTCGTTCCACGGTCCGATGGGGCGAAGAGGCACTCGGCATGACGCGCGCCTGGCTCCATGCCGGCGTGCGGTGCGTGATCTCGGCGCCGGTATCGGTCGGCGACGCGGATGCGTGCCTGCTGCTGCCCGCACTGCACCGCGGTCTCGCCGCCGGGGTCACGCCGGCCGAGGCACTTGTCGCCGCAACGCTGCAGACCGGGATTGCGGCGCCGTTCCAATGTCACGGCGCCGGATTGTGATGATTCCGCGACCGCGCGTATCACCGACGTTCCGCGGCGCTCTCCTCACATGAGCGGGCGCTGACAGGGGTCGGGATGCACACCATTGGGGAACTGCGCAGCATCCCAGCGCTCGACCGAACCGCTCGTGCCGTTCGGTCGGAGGGTCGGTGACCAGGGAAGTCACCGACCCTCAACGCCGCCGCCCAGTGCGGGACGGCCCCGGTCAGGTGCGGGACGAGCGGGCGGTACGGCCGCGCACGATCCCGATGAAGGCCTCGACGGCAGGCGTGCCACCGTCGACGAGCCAAGTCAGCGCGACGGTGGAGACCGGGCCTTCGGCGAGGGGACGGAAGGCGGTGTCTTTGCGATGGTGCAGCCGCGCCAGCGACATCGGCACCGTGGCGATGCCGACACCCGTGGCGATGATCGCCATGGCGTCGGCCGTGGTCGGCGGGGGAGGAAAGACGGGGGAGACGGTGCCGGGTACCGCGCAGTGGAGCACGTCATCGAGAGGGACGATGAGAGTCTCGCCCACCAGGTCGGACGCCCTTAGCTCGGTCGCCGCGGTGAGGACGGAGTCGGCGGCGCAGACCACGACGGGGAGTTCGTCATACAGCGCGATGACGTGCAGGCCGTCGCGGTCGATCGGGAGGCGCACGACGGCGGCATCCACCTCGCCGGCACGCACCGCGCGTTCTTGGTCGGCGACGGTCAGGGCGACCAGGTCGAGGGGTGTTGCCCGATAGCGATCGCGCCAGGTGTCGATCCACTTTCCGGGTGTGACGCCGGGTACGACCCCGAGTCGGAACGGAGTGGGCGGCAGCGGGGGCGGTGCCGCCGGATCGGGCGGTCTGTTCGGCGCGTCGCGACGCTTCGTCGGTTGGCGCCGGGCGCGGCGCGGGTGCCGTCGTGGGGAATTGTCGTCACGTGGCGCCACTCCGCCAGCGTAGCCGCGCTATCGTCGGCGCATGGTGTCGATCATCGCAACGGTCGCGGCGGCGCTCGCGGCGGCGCTGCACGTCGCCATCTTCGTGATGGAGTCGGTCCAGTGGCGCAGCCCTCGCATCTGGCGTCGATTCGGGCTGCGCGACCAGGCCGCCGCCGAGACCACACGTGACCTGGCGTACAACCAGGGGTTCTACAACCTGTTCCTCGCGATCGGTGTCGTCGTGGGGCTGGCGATGTTCTGGGCGGGCGGGGCCGGTTCGGGCGCGGCGGCCGCCGGTCGGGCCGTCACGCTGTTCGGGCTCGGGTCGATGCTCGCCGCAGCGGTCGTGCTGACGACGACCGGCCGGCGCTATCTGCGGGCCGCGGTCATCCAGGGCATCCTGCCGCTGATCGGCGTCGTCCTGTTCCTGCCCCTGTTTTCCTAGCCCCTCGCCCGAACCCCGCCCGTCGGTCAGGTGACCCGGTAGGCGACGTACTCCACACTGTGGGCGGTGCGGATGTAGGACGCGACGTAGACGGAGTTCTGCAGCTCGGGTCGCGCGGCGCATTCGATCGTGATAGCGGCGCGGAAGTAGTACGCCGTCGGGTCGACGTCCTCGCCGCGCAGGAGGGATTCCAGCACGTCCGGGTCGCCGCTTCGCACGCCCACGGCGTGCATGTAGGCGAGGGCGCCGTCGGTCGCGCGGGCCGAGTAGCGGCCGTCGACGTCGATGGAACCGTCGCGCCGTACGATCTGCCAGTCGGCGCCGCCGGGGAGGATCTCGCCCTCGAACTCACCGGTGACGCGTCCGCCGATCACCGGGATGATGCGGCGGTGGCCGACACGCGTGTCGCCGTGGTCTTCCAGCGCCCCCAGCTCGGCGACCACCTCGAAGGCGGGCTCCAGGGTGGGTATCGGCGGTCTCTTGCTCACGGATGCCTCCTCGCGTCCTGCTCCCCGCCGCTCGGGGGCGACCAGTCTATCCGCCGAGCTCGTCGGCGGCGCGCGCGAAGGCACCGCGGGCGGCGGGGGGCAGTTCGGGGTCGAAGGCGGCCAGCGCGAGCGCCAGCATCCCATAGTAGCCGCACAGCCACACCAGTTCTGCCAGGCCCGCCTCGCCGAGCGCGGCGGTGGCTGCGCGGTAGGCGTCGTCGTCGAGCGCGCCGGCGGTCATCAGGGTGTGGGCGGCGTGCCAGACGGCGCTTCCCGTGGGGGTGAGCCCGTTCGGCGGCGTGCCGGCGAGCACCGCCGCCAGCTGCGGGTCGGTGAGTCCGGCCGCCCGGGCCGCCTCGACGTGCGCGAACCATTCGAAGTCGCAGCGGTGGTGGGTGGCGACCACGAGGATCGCCAGCTCGCGGTCGATCGCCGCGAACGTGCCGTGGAAACGGATGGCCGCACCGACCTCCTGCACCGCGGCGCCGAGCCGGGGCGCGATGGCCATCAGCCCGAAGGGGCCGAGCAGGCGCCCGTCGTCGTCGACCACCGGCACCAGGCTCTTCTGCGACGCGCGCGGACCGTTCGCGATCGCGTCGTACACCTCCGCCTGATCGCCGCTGAGCCGGTCGGGCGTCGGCGAGAGGTATCGGCCGGGGGCGGATGCGTGCGCGTCGCTGGTGCTCATCCGCTCAGCGTGCCCGGCCGGTCGGCGCCCGGTCAAGCCGTGGCGACCTCACGGGGAAAGGGGAGGAGGAAACGGGGGAGGGGGTAGGGTCGCACACAGTATCGAACGCGAGGGGGCGAAGATGCAGTTCCACTATGCCGGTTACGAGTCGACCGAGCCGCGGGTGCGACCGGCCGCGGGGTGCGGCATTGACCGTGCGACGGAGCTGCCCGACGAGATGGATGTGCTGATCGTCGGGACCGGGCCGGCGGGGATGCTGCTGGCGGCACAGCTGTCGAGCTATCCGACCGTCAACACGCGGATCATCGAGCGTCGCGAGGGACGCCTCGAGGTCGGGCAGGCAGACGGCGTGCAGTCGCGCACCGTGGAGACGTTTCAGGCGTTCGGCTTCGCCGACCGGATCATGGCGGAGGCCTACCGCATCACCGAGACCGCGTTCTGGAAGCCGGACCCGGAGCATCCGGAGAACATCGTTCGGGTCACCCGTACCCCCGACGATCCGCACGGCATGAGCGAGTTCTGGCACATCGTCGTCAATCAGGCGCGGGTGCTGGACTACTTCGTCGAGGTCGCCGCACGGTCACCGGGGAGGATCACCCCGGACTACGGCATCGAGTTCGTCGGCTGCGAGATCGACCCGACGGCGGAGCACGCCGTGACCGCACGGCTGCGGTACGCCGCGGGCCCCCGCGCGGGCCAGGAGCGCACGGTGCGCGCGAAGTACCTCGTCGGGGCGGACGGGGCCCGCTCTACCGTGCGTCAGGCGATCGGCCGCACCCTGGCGGGGGATGCCGCCGACCACGCCTGGGGCGTCATGGACGTGCTGGCCAACAGCGACTTCCCCGACATCCGGGTCAAATCGATGGTGCAGGCCCACGGCGGCGGCACAGTGCTGGTCATCCCGCGCGAGGGCGAGTTCCTCTTCCGCCTGTACGTCGACCTCGGCGAGGTGCCCGCCGACGACGGTGGACGCATCCGGAAGCTGTCGTTCGAGGGCATCTTGGCGCAGGCCAACCGCATCCTGCATCCGTACTCGGTGGACGTGAAGCAGGTCTCCTGGTTCAGCGTGTATGAGGTGGCGCACCGCCTCGCCGACGGGTTCGACGAGGTGCCGCGCGACGAGGCCGGCATCCGCATGCCGCACGTGATGATCATGGGCGATGCCTGCCACACTCACTCCGCGAAGGCAGGGCAGGGGATGAACGTCTCGATGCAGGACGGATTCAACCTGGGCTGGAAGCTCGGCCAGGTGCTCACCGGCGTCGCGCGAGAATCGCTGCTGGCGACGTATTCGGCGGAGCGGCAGGTGATCGCGAAGAATCTGATCGATTTCGACCAGGAGTGGTCGGCGATGATGGCCAAGCCCATCGACCAGTACGACGATCCCCGCGAACTGGAGCAGTACTACGTACGGACGGCGGAGTTCCCGGCCGGATTCATGACCCGGTACGCTCCGTCGATGATCACGGCGACGACGGAGCATCAGCAGTTGGCGACCGGGTTCCCGATCGGAAAACGGTTCCATTCCGCCCAGGTGGTGCGCCGCGCCGACGCCAACCCGGCCCAGCTGGGACACCTGCACGCCGCCGACGGGCGGTGGCGCATCTACGTCTTCGCCGACGCCTCCGCGCCCGCGCGGACCGGCACCCCGGTCGCGGACCTGTCGGACTGGTTGCGGACCGACCCGGCATCCCCGGTGGTGCGCTCTCGGCGTGACGGCGCCGATGAGGATGCCGTCTTCGACGTCAAGGTCATCTACCAGCAGCACGACACCGAGGTCGAGGTCGCCGACGCGCCGACCGTCTTCCAGCCCGAGCGAGGTCCGTTCGGACTGGTCGATCGTCACAAGGTGTTCTGCGGCGGGCACGGCACCGACATCTTCGCCGAACGCGGCATCTCCCGCGACGGGGCGATCGTGGTCGTGCGGCCCGACATGTACGTGTCGGCCGTGCTGCCGCTGACCGCAACGGCCGAACTGGGGGCGTTCTTCGACGGCATCCTGACCGGGTGAGCGCGCGCAGATTCCGAATCCGAGGGCATTGTCCGAATCCGGTGACGGCGGTCCGCTCCGGGCGCTGACCGCCCTCAGGGGCCCTCAGGCCTCCGCCAGCGCTTCGGTCTCGCGCCGCAGGTGCATCGTGAGGTCGTCGGGCAACGGCGCCACGTCGGACCACGTCACCACGTCGCCGCGGGCTACCGGGCGCACCAGGGTGACACCGTGCGCGAGGCCGATGGGCAGGGCACCGCGGGCCACCGAGGTCCCGGCCGGCATGAGGCGACCCCACACCGTATAGCCGCCTTCTCCATCGAGGGTGTCGCCGGCGGCCAGGTCGCGCTTCGCGGTCGCGACCACGTCGCCGCGGAACCAGCGGCTCTGCCCCGTCGGTTCGCCACGCAGCACCACCGACAGCACCGAGACGCCGAGTTCGAGCCCGACGATGTGGAACGGCTTGTACATCGCGGCGTACCGGCCGGTGTCATCGGTGTGCAGATGGCAGTACTGGAACTGCTCGGCGACGAAGGCCGTCGGAGCCTCGAACGTGACGTACACGCCCCACCGCAGGTCACGGAACACCGGACGCCCATCGCGCTCCAACGACGAGATCGTCTCCACCATCCCGGCACGATCGAGCACCCCGCCGACCGAGCGCGGACGCAGGACGTGCGCCAGGTCGTCGACCCCGCACGGATGGAACGACAGCCCCACCTCGGGCACGGCCAGGTCGCAGGCGTTCGCGATCGCCGCCATCTCGATCGCCGACTTCGTGCCGTCGGTGAACGAGGTGAGCATCATCGGGTTGACGTCGTGCCCCTTCTCCGGGGTCATCCCGAACTCGGTCCACACGGTGTCGGGGTTCACCTCGGGGAAGTGCGGGAGGAACTTCGTGCCCTTTCCCGCGGCCACGATCTCGAACCCGCTGGTTCGCGCCCAGTCGACCAGTTCCGCCGTCAGCGCCGGCTGATCCCCGTAGGCCAACGAATACACCACCCCCGCCGCGCGGGCCCGAGCCGCGAGGGCCGGCCCGGCGATGGCATCCGCCTCGAGATTCACCATCACCACGTGGGTGCCGTGCGAGATCGCCGCCATCGCGTGGGCGATTCCCGCCGCCGGATTCCCCGTGGCCTCGACCACCACGTCCAGGTCGTCGCGCGCGCAGAGCTCCGGGCCGCTGTCGGGGAAGGCGGTCGCGGCGATCCGTTCCTCCGGCCACTGCGCTCGCCGGCAGACCTCGCGCGCTCGCGCCGGAGAGGTGTCGGCGATCGCGGCGACCTCGATACCCGGCGTCGTCAACGACTGGGCGAGGAACATCGCCCCGAACTTGCCCACCCCGATCATGCCCACCCGCACCGGCCCGGACCGCTGCACCCGTTCCTGCAGCATCCGGAACAGATTCATGGTGTGCCTCCGTCGTGACCTGTGGGGTCACCCTAGGCCGGACAGCGCGCGACCGATATGGCCACACGCGCAGAACACTGCGTCGGATCTGCACCCCGCGCCCGGGCGTCGATGTCCCGCAGGATCGGATTCCGAACGCCGGATTCGGATGCCGCCACCCGGCGCGATCCGAATCTCCGGGTGTCGTCCGAATCTGCGGCGAGTCCGCCACCGGGGCGCCGCTGGCGCCGCCGTGGCCGGGCGGTAGAGTCGGGGCGTGAGCCCGATTCCCGCCGCCCCTGTCCTGTACGAGTTGCCGGAGGATGTCCGGTCGGCCACAGTGCTGCAGACCTTCATCGACTGGGTCGGCGAACACCGCGGTGTGCACCTGACCGGCTACGCCGAGTTGTACGACTGGTCGATCACCGACCTCGACGGCTTCTGGGAGTCGGTCTGGCAGTTCTACCGGGTGCAGTCGGCCGCGCCCTACAGCGCCGTCCTCGCCGACGATCGTATGCCCGGAGCGGAATGGTTCCCGGGGGCGCGGATCAACTATGCCGAGCACGTCCTCCGCGGTGACGGCAGCCGCTCGGCGTTCGTCAGCTATTCGCAGACTCGGCCGCAACAGGACTGGACCATCGACGACCTCCGCGCCGACGTCGGGCGGTTGCGCACCGGGCTGATCGCCGCCGGCGTCGGCATCGGTGACCGCGTCGCGGCGTACCTCCCGAACATCCCGGAGACCATCGCGGCGGAGCTGGCCACCGTGAGCCTGGGGGCGGTCTGGGCCACCTGTGCCCCCGAGTTCGGCACCTCCAGTGCCATCGACCGGCTCGGCATCGTCGAACCGAAGGTGCTGTTCGCCGTCGGTGGCTACCGGTACGGGCGCAAAGAGATCGACCGCCGCGAGGAGGTCGCCGAGATCGTCGCGGCCATCCCGAGCCTGGAGCACGTCGTCGAGGTCGCCTACCCCCAGCACGTACTGGCCGACGCCACCCGGTACGAGGACTTCGGCACCGGTGACGCTCGCGACCTGGATTACGTGCACGTGCCGTTCGAGCATCCGCTCTTCGTCATCTTCACCTCCGGCACCACCGGCACCCCCAAAGCGATCACCCACTGCCACGGCGGCATCCTGCTGGAACACCTCAAAAACCACGGCCTGAGCTGGGGACTGGGGCAGGGCGATCGGCTCATGTGGTACTCGACCACCGCCTGGATGGTGTGGAACACCCTGCCCTCGTGTCTGCTGGTGGGGGCCTCGGTGGTGCTGTACGACGGCGACCCGACCTACCCCGACTCGCGCGAGCTGTGGCGCGTGGCCGAACAGACCGACCCGAACGTGCTCGGCATGAGCCCCGCGTACATCCGGGGCAGCCGCGCCCAGGGCGTCGACCCGCGCAGCGAGTTCCGCTTCCCCCGGCTCGAGCAACTGTGCGCCGTCGGCAGCCCGTTCCCGCAGGACGGGTACCGCTGGGTGCGGGAGCAGTTCGGCGACCGGGTTCTGCTCAACGTCGGCTCCGGTGGCACGGACGTGTGCAGCGGGATCGTGCAGGGTGCGCCGCTGCTGCCGGT
>NZ_JBKEAY010000083.1:0-15583 GCF_047972865.1 Microbacterium sp. | reverse complement strand
CCGCCGCGCACCGGGTCGGATCGCAACTGGAATGCGGGTACGTGTGGGTCAATGACCACGGCGCGACCCGTCTCGACCTGCGCGCCCCGTTCGGCGGCATGAAACAATCCGGCATCGGCCGAGAACAAGGCATCGAAGGCATCCGCGCCTTCCAAGACACCCGCGCCATCGCCACCATCGACCCCGACGCCCTCGCCACCATGACCCATTGACCCCCCGCCCCCCACCCCACCCCGGCCCGGCCCGGCCCGGCCCGCGAGACTACAGGCCCGCTATCGAAACCCCGCGGTTTACGCGCTGTCTCGATACCCGCGCTGTAGTCTCGCGGAACCGGAACCGGAACCGGAACCGGAACCGGAACCGGAACCGGAACCGGAACCGGAACCGGCCCGGGCGCGAAATCGGGGAGGAGACCGGGTCGAGGTGTGGGGCGCGCGGTACCCCGCACCGTCAGCGAGTAGGGTTCAGTAGGTGAACGCGAAACGACTTCTCGGTGGACTCCCGCTTCTGCTCCTGGCACTGACGGTCACCGCGTGCACTCCCACCCCCTCGCCCACCGAGCCGCCGGCGTTCGACGAGCGCGTCGAAGTGGAGGTCCCCACGCCGGCCGCGGCCGGCCCGACCGGTGCCCTCATCAGCGCCCGGCTCCAGTCGCTCGGGGTGCCCAACGCGGTGAGTGCGGCCGATCGGAGGATCATCGTCAACCTGACCAGCGGCGACCGGGTCGTCAACGACTCCCTCTTCACCGTCGCGGGCAACACGTCGATACGGCCGGTCCTCGAGACAGCCGAGTCCGGAGCGGAGCAGGGGTCGCCGGTGTGCGCCCAAACCGCGTTCACCGATCCGTGCCTGAGCACCGATCCCGACGGCGTCCTGCTCTCGCTCGGCCCCGCCGTCGTGTTCCCCGAAGACATCGCCGGCGCCTCGGCGGAATCGGGCACGACCGAATACGCGCTGAACCTGGAGCTCACCGAACAGGGCGAGACCGCGTTGACCGAGCTGACCTCGGCGATCGCGTGCGATGACGACGCCGATCCGCGGCTGGGCATCCTGATCGACGGTGACCTGTTCACGGTGCCGGAGCTGGCGCTCCCGTGCGGCGAAGAGCTCGGCTCGCCGGTGCAGCTCGCGGGCGGGTTCACCGAGGAAGACGCGAAGCTGTTCGCCGCGATCCTCGCCCACCCCGGAATCCCGGCGGGAACGGTCATCACGTCACGATCATGAGCGAGCGGACCGCGGACATGCGGGTGGCGGCCTACGCCGTCATCACCGACGCCGACGGTCGCGTCCTGCTCGCCCACTGGAACCAGGACCGGAAAGCGGCCTGGACCCTCCCGGGCGGCGGCCTGGGCCCGGGTGAGGAGCCCGCGACAGCCGCGCGTCGCGAGGTACGGGAGGAGACGGGCTACCGCGTCGTGGTCGGTGACCTCCTCGGCATCGACTCACGCGTGATCCCCGCCCACCGTCGCATCAACCGCGACGCGGCTCGCCCGCTGCACACGCTCCGCATCGTCTACCGGGCGCGCGTCACCGGCGGGCGCCTCCGGTTCGAGAAGGACGGCTCCACCGACCGGGCCGGCTGGTTCGCCCTCGATCACGTGCGCCGACTGCAGCGCGGCACCCTGGTCGACCTCGCGCTGCGGATGGCGGACCTCATCTGAGCGGTTCGTCGTGAGAGCGTCAGCCGCCGGACGCCGGCTGTGCACCCGCACGCGCACCGGCACCGTCGTCGATCGGCTGCGAGATGTCGGCCACGGTCGCCGCGTAGGCGGCGATGAGGTCGTCTGACTCGACGAACATGCTGTAGCCGTGCGCGCCGGCTCCCATCGCGATCCGGCGGCCGACGATCGACATGTCGGCGTAGAGCGGCCAGTCCACCGTGCTGCCGACCGGGACGATCGTGCCCCGCTCGTACCCGGTCGCCGCCAGCGCGACTTCCGGCGGCGGCAGCCGGAGCTTGTTGACACCCACCACGGCGCGCAGCTTCGGCCACGAGATGGCGCGATCTCCCGGGATCAGCGCGAACAGGAACGTGTCGTCGCTGCGTTTGACCACCAGGGTCTTCACGATGTCGGCGGCGCGGACGCCCAGAAGGGCCGCCGCCTCGGGCAGGCTCTTCGCCGCGGGGCGCTCGCGCACCTCGATGGCCAGGCCGCGGGCGGATGCCGCATCCCGCACGCGCGACACAGGGCCGGTCATCGAGACGACCGGCCCGGCTGTGCGGCACGCGCGATGGTGCCGGGATGACTCACTCTTCGGGAGCGCGAAGCGGGTCGTCGGCCACCCACAACTCGTCATCGGCCCGCAGCGTCTGCCACGCCGCGTAGAGCACACCCGCCGCGGCGGTGATGCCGAGGATGATGGCCAGCACGCCGCCGGCGCCGATCCCCTGCTTCCGCGTCGTGGGTGCCGGGGCCTTGGCCAACAGCATCCGTTGGGCCTTCTTGGCGTGCTTGTCGGCCCGCTTCTGGAAGTCCTTCATGTCGACCTGAGCCAGACCTCGGCCCTTCGACAGCCGGTCACGGGTGTCGTTGGCGGCATCCCACACCGACAGCGCACTGCCGACCAGGGCGCCCGCAGCGGGAACGATCCGCTGGTTGTACAGCTTGGTCGTCGTGCGCGCCGCGCGGTCGACGTACGGGGCGGCGTACCGCTGGTAGCGGTCCTGCACGGCGGGAACGACGGTCTCACGGTTGTAGTTGCCGAGCTGACGGCCGGCGTCTCGAGCGATCTCGCCGGCCTGGCCGAGGAGGACCTCCTGCGACTCCCACAGTCTGTTCGCTCGGTCCTGGAGCTTGCGAAGTTCCTTCTTGCGTTTGCGGCTGAGGCTCACGGGGCCCTCCCAGAATCGGGGACGTTTTCCCCCATCTTGCCAGACACCGGCGACCGGGCGACCTGCATGCGGGTGAGAGAATGGTGTGCATGCCGATTCATACCGCTGTCGCGACGCTGCACACCAACCACGGCGACATCCTCGTCAACCTCTTCGGAGACCACGCGCCCAAGACGGTGCAGAACTTCGTCGGGCTCGCCGACGGCACCGGATCGTGGACCGACCCGGCGACCGGTCAGCCCGGAGACGGTCCGCTGTACACCGACGTCGTGTTCCACCGCATCATCCCCGGTTTCATGATTCAGGGCGGCGACCCGCTCGGGCAGGGCACCGGTGGACCCGGGTACACCTTCAACGACGAGATCAGCCCGGAGCTGGCCTTCGACAAGCCGTACCTGCTGGCGATGGCCAACGCTGGTCAGCGCCGCAACGCCGTCACCGGGCAGGCCGAGGGCACCAACGGCTCGCAGTTCTTCATCACGACCGACCCGACACCGTGGCTGCAGGGCAAGCACACCATCTTCGGCGAGGTGGCCGACGACGCCTCCCGTGCGGTCGTCGACACCATCAGCAAGGTGCCCACCGCCGCCGGCGATCGCCCGATCGAGCCTGTCGTGCTGTCGTCGGTCGACATCGTCACCGTATGAGCGCGTGACGTCGAGCGATTTCGGGCGCAACCCCGACAACTACTGTTATCGGCACCCGGACCGGCAGAGTTTCGTGCTGTGCCAGCGGTGCCTGCGCACCGTGTGCCCGGAGTGCCAGACGCAGATGCCCGTCGGGGTGGTCTGCCCGGAGTGTCAGCAGGAGCAGCAGAAAGCGGCGAAAGTGGCGCGGATGCCGCATCGGCGCGCCATCGTGCGCCGGCGGCTCGACGGGCGGCCGATGGCGACCTACACCCTGGTTGCGGTGACGTCGCTGTTCTACCTCGTGTCGCTCATCCCGGTCGTCGGCCCGATCGTGGAGAGCGCGCTCGCGTTCAACAGCGCGTTCGTGTTGCCGGGACCGACGTTCCAGCCCTGGCGGCTGCTCACGGTCACGCTCGTGCACGCGAGCATCTGGCACGTCGCGCTCAACATGCTGGCGCTGTGGGCGCTGGGTCGGAGCCTGGAGCCGCTCCTGGGCGGGGGGCGCTTTCTTGCGCTGTACGGGCTGAGCGCCCTGGGCGGATCGGTGCTGGTGGCGCTCCTGGCCCCGGGCACGTGGGTCGTAGGTGCGTCCGGCGCCGTGTGGGGCCTGCTCGGCGCGATGTTCGTGATCGGCCGGCACCTCGGCGCCAACGTCACGGCCATCGCGGTGCTGCTCGGGTTGAACCTCGTGATCACGTTCCTGCCGGGATCGAACATCTCCTGGCAGGCGCACATCGGCGGGGGGCTGGTCGGGGCGCTAGTCGGTTTCGTGTTCGCGCGTACGCGCGCCCGCCGGCAGCGCCACACGCAGCTGTGGTTGTTGATCGCGGTCGCCGTCGGGCTGTGTGCGCTGTTGGTCATCCCCGTGATCATCTACACGTGAACCTGAGGGACGCGAGAGTTATCCACAGGTTTGTCCCCAGGTGGGGATGAATCACACCGGTGTGATTCGCCCGGTCATCGCCAACGGGTGGTCATCAAGAAGCCGACGAACGCGATACCGAAGCCGACGACGAGGTTCCAGCCGCCGATGTCGGGGATCGGGAACCGCTGGTCGGTGAGGTAGAACACGATCACCCACACCAGGCCGACGATCATCAGGCCCAGCATGATGGGCTTGAACCACACGGGGTTGGGGGCCTGTTCGCCCTCAGACCGCGCGACGGTCGGGTCGTCGTCGTTGCCAGAACGTGCCATGACGGAGATTCTACCCGGCCCGGCTTCCGTTCGACGCCGACGGGGCGAGCGCACGCCTACACTTCTCTTGTGGGCAGTGAACCCGAAGTGCACCCGACGTCCACGCCGGCGCCGCGTCGTCGCGCGTCGGTGGTCGGCGTGCTCGGCGAGCTGCTGATCACGTGCGGCGTGGTCGCCCTCCTCTTCGTCGCGTGGCAGGTGTGGATCGGCGACGCGATCGCGAGCGCGCAGGAGCACTCCGCCGCCGAAGAGCTCGCCCAATCGTGGGCCGAGCCCTCGGCGCCGCCGGACGACGGGACCGGCCCGGCCGACGGGCCGGAGCCGACGCCGGTCGCGCCGGGCGACATCCCGGTCTTGGGCGCGGTCTCCCACGGCGACCAGTTCGGCGTCATGTACGTGCCGCGCTTCGGCGAGCAGTGGAAGTTCCGGGTCGCCTCCGGCATCACCCGCAAAGACATCCTCGACCAGGGCTTCATCGGCCACTACGACGACACCCCGCTGCCCGGCGCCGTCGGCAACACCGCCTACGCGGCACACCGCTGGACCTCCGGCGCACCCTTCGATCCGATCGACCGGCTCGTCATCGGCGACGCCATCGTGATCGAGACGAAGGAGGGCTGGTACACGTACCGGTTCCGCGACTTCGAGTACGTGCAAGACACCCAGATCGAGGTGCTGCTGCCGGTCCCGCAGCGTCCGGACGTCATGTCGGAAGGGCGCTACCTCACCCTCACCAGCTGCGCCCCGAAGTTCAACATGATGGAGCGGATCATCGCGTACGCTCTGTTCGACGAGTTCACGCCGCGCGCCGACGGCGCACCGGCGGCGCTCACCGAGGGGGTGCCCACCTGATGTACGGCGCGTTGTGGCGTGTGCTGCCGGGTCCGTGGTGGATCCGGCTGCTGATCCTGCTGATCCTCGCCGCGGTCATCGTCTACGTTCTGTTCGTCTGGGTCTTCCCGTGGGTGTCGCTGACGCTCCTGCCACAGGATGCCACCCTGGGCGAATGACCGCCGCCGTCACGCGGGTCCTGGTCGTCGACAACCATGACAGCTTCGTTCACACCCTGGTCGGCTACCTCGTCGAGCTCGGCGCGGCCACCGAGCTGGTCGAGGCGGACGAGATCGAGTCGCCCCAGGCCCGCGCGGTCGTCGCCGGTTTCGGCGGGGTCCTGGTCTCGCCCGGCCCCGGAACCCCGTACGCGGCGGGTGCGTCGATCGACATCGTGCGCGCCGCGCACGATGTGAGGGTGCCGCTGTTGGGGGTGTGCCTGGGTCATCAGGCGATCGCCGCGGCGTTCGGCGCGCGTGTCGTGCACGCGCCCGAGCTCATGCACGGCATGACCAGCGCGGTCCACCACGACGGTACGGGCGTGTTCACCGGCATCCCGAACCCGATGACAGCGACCCGCTACCACTCGCTCGCCGTCGACGAGGGTTCGCTGCCGACCGACCTGGTGGTGACCGGCCGCACCGCCAGTGGCACGGTCATGGCCCTCGCGCACACGCGGGCACCGATCGTCGGGGTGCAGTTCCACCCCGAGAGCGTGCTCACCGAGGGCGGGTATGGCCTGCTCGGAACCTGGCTCGAATCGCTCGGATGCCGGGGTGCCGCCGCGCGCGGCGCGCTCCTGCGCCCGCACCGGGCGGCCTGATCAGCCGGAACAGACCGTTAGACGCACCTCGGAGTGAATCGGCACCTCACCGACCTTGTCCTGGCCGACAACGATTTCCGGATCGACGGCGGGGCAGCCCGGGTCTTCTTCGCGCACGACACTCAACTGGTAGGCGTCGGATTCGAGCAACTCGGTCGCGCTGGTGAGGGTCGTGGTCTGGCGCAGGTCCTTGATCGACACGGTGCCGGTGGCGACGGTCAGGTCGATGCGGGTGCCGACCGCCAGTTCGTCGCCGGCATCCACCGTTGTGCCGTCGTCGAGCCGGGCCGTCATGACGGCGTCGGCGGGCAGACTCGGGTCGCTGACGCGGTCGACGCTTCCCAGCCGCAGATCCGCGTCGTCGAGCGCAGCGGCGGCCTCCGACCGTGACATCGACGTGAGGTCGGGAACGGTGGCCATCACCTGCCCGGTCGACACATAGACGCGGATCTCCTGGCCGGGGGTCACGGTGACCCCGGCCTCGGGGATGGTGCGGGTCACGTTGCCCTCGTTGATGGCGGGGCTGGGCTCCTCGAACCGTACCGCGACGAGGTCCTCCGCTGCCAGCGCGTCGCGTGCCCGGTCCCACGACGCGTCGACCACGTCGGGAACGGTGCGCGCATTGGGTGTGACGCCGTCGGACGGCCGGATCGACAGCACCCAGATGAGCACGGAGATCAGCAGCACGGCCAGGATGGCGATGCCCGCCCAGATCCACGCGACGGGGGGCCCGGTCTGGGTGCGGCGCATCGTCGTGTCAGTGGACAACTGGCGCAGCGACCGCGCGGTGTCGGCGGCCTGGCGCGGGCTGGCGCCGTACAGCTCGCTCGTGAGTGCCCCGACGGTGCGCTTGGTGGGTTCCTTGCCGACGGCTGCCGCGTCGAGCGCCTCGCGGAACGACGCCGCGTCCTGGAAACGCTGGAACGGGTCCTTCGCCATCGCGCGCAGCACGACGGCATCCAGCCCGCGCGAGACGACGTCGTTGACCGCCGAGGGGGTGGTCGGCGTCTCGCTCACATGCTGATAGGCCACCGCGACGGGGGTCTCGCCGCGGAACGGCGGCACCCCGGTGAGCATCTCGTACAGCACGACTCCGGCCGAGTACAGGTCGGCGCGGCCGTCGACGGGTTCACCCTTGGCCTGCTCGGGGGAGAAGTACGATGCCGTGCCGATGATGGCGGTGGTCTCCGCAACCGTCGACGACGAATCCGACACCGCTCGGGCGATGCCGAAGTCCATCACCTTGACCTGGCCGGCGTCGGTGATCATGATGTTGCCGGGTTTGATGTCACGGTGGACAACGCCGGCGCGGTGGGAGTACTCGAGCGCCTCAAGGATGCCGTCGGCGTAGTGCACGACGTCGCGTGGCGGGATTGGGCCCTCGGCGATGATGTCCTTCAGGAGCTGGCCGTGCACCAGTTCCATGACGATGTAGGGCACCGGGTGGATGGAGCCGTCGGGGTCGGTCTCGGTGTCTTCCCCGGCATCGTAGACGCGCACGATCGTCGGATGTGACATCCGCGAAGCGGCCTGGGCCTCCAGCCGAAACCGCGTGCGGAAGGAGGCATCCCGGCTCAGGTCACGTTTGAGCACCTTGATCGCGACGGGGCGACCCAGGGTCAGATCGTAGCCGCGGTAGACGCTGGCCATCCCGCCCCGGCCGACGAGGTCGTCGACACGGTATCGGCCGGACAGCACACGAGACTCTGCGGACACTTGACTCCCTCGGCCGGACCTGCCCAGCCTATCCGACGGATGCCGCGCAGATGACCTCAGCCATCTGCATCCGGCGCCTCCGGGTCACCGGGGACGGATGCGATGATCGTCGCCTCCGCGGGTGGGGAGGAATCCGACGTGCGATCTCCGGCGTCACCCGTGCAGGTGACCTCCATCCGCACGGAGAGGCGGGAGCCGACGTCGCCGTTGACGGCGACCGGCGCGGGGCGTTGCTCGATTCCGAAGCTGGCCTGGGTGGAATCGTTGGCCGGGAAGATACCGCCCGTGACGTTGAGGGTGTAAGAGCTGACGACCGAGCCGATGGGGCACTGGAAGGTGTCCCATCCGACCGTGACGGTCGTGCCCTGCTCGGCTTCGGTGATCGTGCCGCCGTTCTCGTCTTGCAGCGTCGGTGTCGTCGGCGTGGCGATGGCAGCCTGATCGCCGTAGCGGGTGAGCACGAAGTCCTGGTCGAACCGCACGTTGCCCTCGGGTGAGAAGCGGTAGACGAGGCCGACGTCCTCTGCGGTCGCGGCAGGGTCGCCCTCGACGCAACTCGCGGTCAGTCCTTCGTCGCGGGCGATCTGCAGCGCCTCATCACAAGTCTTACCGATGAGGTCGAGCGTACCCACGTCCACTGACGTCGGGGTCGGCGTGTCGGAGGGGGTGTCCGACGGCGTCGGTCCGGTGGTCTGCGACGAGGTGGGCGTCGGGGTCGGTTCGGGGTCGGACCCGTTCAGCAGTGCCCACAGGGCGCCGCCGAGGACCAGGACCAGCAGCGCGATGAGCGCGATCAGGGGCCAGGTCCACGGGCTGCGCTTGCGGGGAGTCGCGACATCGTCGTCGGCATCGGTGGCCAGCGGGGTCGTGGCCGGCAGCAGGCGGGTCGCCTCGTCGCCGGTCAGCGCGGGACTGAGCAACTGCGTGACGTCGTCGTCGGCGACGGCGACGGCGACGATGGCGGGCACGATGGATGCCGCGGCGGCGACGTCGCCGCGACGCAGCGCGGTCGCCGCGCGGGCAACGGCCGACGCGGACGCGGGACGGTCCTCCGGCTTCTTGGCGATCATGCTCAGGACGAGTTTCTGCACCGGCTCGGGAACCGAGTCCGGCAACGGCGGCGGGGTGTCGTTGATCTGCGCCATCGCGATCGCGACCTGCGACTCGCCCGTGAAGGGGCGCTTTCCGGCGAGGCATTCGTAGGCGACGATGCCGAGGGAGTAGATGTCGGTCGCCGGCGACGCGGCGTGCCCGGAAGCCTGCTCGGGGGACAGGTATTGCACCGTCCCCATGACCTGTCCGGTCGCCGTCAGTGGCACCTGGTCGGCGATCCGGGCGATGCCGAAGTCGGTGATCTTGACGCGTCCGTCAGGGGTGATCAGCAGGTTGCCCGGCTTGATGTCGCGGTGCACGAGTCCGGCCGCGTGTGCGGCCTGCAGCGAGGCTGCCGTCTGGGCGACGATGTCCAGCGTCCTGTCGGTGGACAGCACCCCGTCGCGCTCGAGGATCGTGGAGAGCGCCTCGCCGGGCACCAGCTCCATCACCAGGAACGCCGAGCCGTTCTCCTCGCCGTAGTCGAACACGCTCGCGATGCCCTCGTGGTTGACGAGTGCGGCGTGACGCGCCTCCGCGCGGAATCGTTCCAGGAAGCCCGGGTCGCCCATGTACTCGTCTTTGAGGATCTTGATGGCCACGGTGCGCCCGATCACGTGGTCGGTCGCCTCCCACACCTCACCCATGCCGCCGATGGCGATCCGGGAGTCGAGCTCGTATCGTCCGCCGAAGCTGACACCCTGCGTCGGTCTCATCTGCTCAGCACCGCCTCTATGACTTCCTTCGCGATCGGAGCCGCGATCCCGTTACTCGTGCCTGACTGTCCCAGACCGCCGCCGTTCTCGATCATGACAGCAACGGCGACCTGGGGGTTGTCTGCGGGTGCGAACCCGGTGAACCACAGCGTGTACGGGTCGCCGGGTCCGTGTTCGGCGGTGCCCGTTTTTCCGGCCACGTCGATGCCGTCTATTCTTGCACCGCTGGCCGCCCCTTCACGGACATTCGAGACCATCATCGTGGTCATCTCGTCCGCGACCGCCTCGTCGACGGCGCGGCCGAACTCGGTGGGCCCGAACTCGCGCTGCACGGTGAGGTCGGGGGCGATCACCGAGTCCACCAGATTCGGGTTCATGACGACCCCTCCGTTCGCGATCCCGGCCGAGACCATCGCGATCTGCAGCGGTGTGGCGATCACGTCGCTCTGCCCGAATCCGCTGAGCGCGGTCTGCGCGTCATCCAGGTCGGTGGGGTAGTACGACGCGGTCGAGGCCAGCGGGATCTCGAACGACGTGTTGAAGCCGAAACGTTCGGCCTCGGCCCGGATGACGTCGTCGCCCAGCTGAACGGCCAACTGCGCCATCGGGATGTTGCAGCTCAGTCGGAGCGCGGTGGCCAGGTCGACCTCGTCGCCCGGGCCGCAGGTGCCGCCGTCGAAGTTGTGGATCTCGGTGGCGGTGCCCGGCAGAGTCCACGCCGCCGGGTTCTCGAACGTCGACTCCGGTGTGTAGGTGCCCGTCGACAGGGCCGCGGAGGCGACGACGAGCTTGAACGTCGACCCGGGCGGGTTGAGGTTTCCCGCGATGGCGCGATCGTACAGCGGATTCTGCGGGTCGGCGACGAGGTCGTCGTATGTCGCGTTGACGGCGCCGGTGTCGTGCAAGGCGAGCAGATTCGGGTCGTAGCTCGGGCTCGTCACCATCGCGAGCACGCGCCCGGTCGACGGCTCCAGGGCGATGACGGCGCCCTGGTAGTCGCCGAGGGCGTCGAACGCCACCCGCTGTACCTCCGGGTCGAGGCTGACCAGCACGTTCGATCCCCGCGGGTCCTTGCCGGTCACGATGCGGTCGACGCGGGCGAGGAACTGCGAGTCGCCGGTGCCCGACAGCTCCGCCGTCATGGCCTGTTCCAGCCCGGTGCTCGACCCGAGCACCGGGTTGATGTATCCGGTGACGGGCGCCCACATCGGACCGTCCGCGTACTCGCGCATCCAGCTGTACAGGTCGTCGCTGGGCACCGACGAAGCGATGACCTCGTCACCGGCGACGATTGCGCCGCGCTGGATCTCGTAGGACTCGTAGAGGGTCCGGCGGTTGGCCGGGTTGGCTTCCAGGCTCTGCGCCCCGATCACCTGGATGTAGCTGGTCGAGGCGAACAGGCCCAGGAACATCACCAGCATCACGATGCTCAGGCGCCGCAACTGATGGGTCATCCGATCACCACCCGGGGCCGGGAGCGTACGGCATCCGAAATGCGAAGGAGCAGCGCCACGATCAGCCAGTTGGCCACCAGCGACGAACCGCCCGCGGCCAGGAACGGTGTCGTCAGCCCGGTCAGCGGAATCAGGCGGGTCACTCCTCCGACCATGATGAACACCTGCAGCGCGATCGTGAACGACAGCCCGGTCGCGAGCAGCTTGCCGAAGTCGTCCTGCCCGGTGATGCCGATGCGGATGCCGCGGCTCACGAACACCATGTAGAGCGCCAGCAGAGCGAACACGCCCACCAGGCCGAGTTCTTCGGCGAGGCTCGGGAAGATGTAGTCGTTGTGGGCCAGCGGCGTCAGATCGGGGTAGCCGCGCCCCCACCCGGTGCCGAGGATGCCGCCGTTGGCCATGCCGAACAGCCCGGTCACCAGCTGATAGCTGCTGCCGTCGATGAGGTCGGGGTTGAAAGCGTCGAGCCAGTTGGTGAACCGGGCCTGCACGTAGGGCAGCATCCGGGAGGCGAGGACGGCGCCGGAGACGGCCAGCACCACACCGATGATCACCCAGCTGGACTTGCCGGTGGCCACGTACAGCATGGCGACGAACATGCCGAACAGCAGCAGCCCGGTGCCCAGGTCGCGCTGCATCACGATGATGAGCATCGACACGCCCCAGATCACCAGCAGCGGGCCCAGCTCGCGAGCGCGCGGCCAGGTGACCCCCAAGAAGCGATGCCCGACCGAGGTCAGCGCCTCCCTCGTGCGCACGAGGTAACCGGCGAAGAAGATCGCCAGCGAGATCTTGGCGAGTTCCCCCGGCTGAAAGGTGAACATGCCGCCGAACGACACCCACACGGCCGCGTTCTGTTCCACCCGCAGCCCCGGGACGAACGGCAGCACCAGCAGGACGAGGCCGGCCAGGCCGAAAAGGTAGGTGTAGCGGAACAGCACCCGGTAGTTGCGCAGCAGCAGCACGATGGCGATCGCGCCGGCGACGGCGATCGCCATCCACACCAGCTGACGGGTCGACAGGGCGTCCCACCCGGCGAGGTCTTCCGCGATGTCGAGGCGGTAGATCATCGCCAGCCCGATGCCGGACATCAGCGTCGCGATCGGCACGACGAACGGATCGGCCTGACGGGCTTTCCGCCGCAGCACGATGTGCAGGATGAGGACGAGGCCGGTGATGGCGCCGCAATAGTTGAGGAACGACCAGTCGATCGTGCCGGTGGCACCGAGTTGCACGAGCGCGACGGCGGCCGAGGTGATCGCGAAGACGAAGATCAGCAGCCACAGCTCGCGGTTGCGCTGCGTCTGCGGCATCCGCACCCGGCGCAGCGCCTTGAGCGCCGTGGTGTCGGTCTGGGTCGACGCGCTCATCGCGAGCCCTCCCGGGGTCGGAGGTTGTCGACGATCGCCATCGCGTCGTTCAACGACTCCGCCGGGATCGTCTCGATGACCGCCTGCCGCTGGTACGACGGCAGGTTCGCCAGCAGGATCTGGGTGTCCTCGTGCGGCGAGGACAGAGCGATCGGACCGATCGTCTGCTGGATGCCGCGGTAGATCACGACGGTGTTCTCATCGGCACCCACGTAGTAGCGGGTCTGCGTCCACTGGTAGCAGCCGTACGCGACGGCCGCCAGGGCGGCCAGGGCGAGGACGAAGCCGATGATCCACCAGACGCGACGACGGCGACCGCGGCGGCGATCCTCTTCGATGAGCTCTTCGAGGTATTCGGCGGCCGGTTCGTAGTGGGTCGGTTCGTTCGCTGCCTGGCTGCGCAGATGCAACCAGCCGCCGCGGCCCGAGCGCGCCGCCGGCACTTCGACGCCCAGGGGGGTGGAGGCGGCGCCCACGATCGTCGGGGTGCCCGAGAAGATCGGATGCTGGCCGCCCACGTCGACGATCACGATCGTGACGTTGTCGGGTGCACCGCCGTCCAGCGCCTGCTTGAGGAGCACGTCGGCCGTGCGGGCCGGTGCCATGTCCTGGGCCAGCGCTTTGGCGGTGTGGGCGTCGTCGACGACACCCGACAGGCCGTCCGAGCACAGCAGCCAGCGGTCGCCGGGCTGGGTCGGCATGATGAAGGTATCGACCTCGGGGTCGGGCGACATGTCGCCGAGTACCCGCATGAGGACGGACCGCCTCGGGTGATGGCGGGCCTCCTCCGGCGTGATGCGCCCGGAGTCGACGAGGCGTTGCACGAACGTGTGATCGGTCGTGATCTGGGTGAGGGCGCCGCCCCGGTACAGGTACAGGCGGGAGTCGCCGATGTGAGCGACGACGGCGAACTCGTCGACCATCACGAGCGCGGTGACGGTCGTACCCATCCCGGCCAGCTCCGGCTTGCGCCCGACGGTGCTGATCAGCTCGGTCGCGGTCTCGGAGATGGCGCGCTGCAGGGCGCGTTCGGCCTCGGCCGTCGAATCGTACGGGTGGTCGAGCTCTTCCAGGCGGTGCACGGCGAGGCTGGAGGCGACATCGCCTCCCGCGTGGCCACCCATCCCGTCTGCGACGACGAACAGGTTCGAACCGCAGTAGCCGGAGTCCTGGTTGTTGGAGCGCACCTTCCCGGTGTGGGAGATAGCCGTGCTCGATCCCTGGAAGACCATGTCGAGGACCCGCCTACTTCCGCAGCTCGAACGTCGTCGCGCCCACCTTGATGGGCGCGCCGACCACCACCGGCACGGGCGTGGTGACGCGCGTGCCGTCGTGCCAGGTGCCGTTGGTGGAATCGAGGTCCTGGATCATCCACTGATCGCCCCACAGCAGCAGGCGGGCATGCTGGCTGGACGTGTAGTCGTCCCGCACGACGAGGCCGGACTCGCTGGAGCGGCCGATCGTGAGGGGTTCGCCGGTCAGTGGCAACTCGAGCCCCGTCTTGGGGCCGCTGGTGATGACGATGCGCGTGACGGCGTCGCGGGTGGCCTGGACGGGCCCGCTCGGACGCGACCGCGGGGTGACGGGGCTGACGATCGCCGTGGCGTCGGAAGGTCCCGCCGTGGGGGCGCGGGTCGGGCCGGCGGCGGGGGCCGGGTCGGGGAGTTTTCGCACTTTGACGCCGAACAGGTCGGCGCGCAGCGAATAGACGATCGTGAAGACGAAGAACCACAGCAGGACCAGGAAGCCGATCTGCAGCAGCAGGAGGGTCAGTTCGCTCACCGGCGCCCCCTCTCGGCGGCGGCGCCGCGGCCGGGCGTGGCCTGCGCGACCACGCGGAAGACGATGTCGGTGCGGCCGATCCGGATGGTCGAGTCCGGCGGGAGCGGCGCCTCGGTCACCCTGCGTCCGTCGAGCTGGGTGCCGTTGGTCGACCCGAGGTCGCGCACCATCGCGCGCTCGCCGTCCCAGAGGATCTCGACGTGGCGGCGGCTGGTGCCGGCATCGGCGAGGGTGATGTCGGCATCCGTCCCGCGACCGAGCACCGTGCGCCCGCGGGAGAGCGGATGTCGGCGGCCCTCCACATCGACGACGGCGCGCCAGGCGACGTCGCCGGCGGCGGTGTGCGAGTCCACGCGGAGGGTGCCGGTCGACAGCTGCTCGTCCGCGGTGAGCGTGATCGAGACCGGTCCCGCGAAGCTGAAACCCTGGCGGCGGGCGTGCTCGGTGACGAGGCGGTTCAGCTCGTCGTCGAGGGTGGTGCCCAGTTCGTTCATGCGGTCCTGGTCGGTGGGGGAGAGGCGCACCGTGAAGGTGTTGGGGGCGAGGATGCGGTCGCGGCTCACGACGGCAGACTTCGCGTCGAGCTCACTTCGCAGCGCCGAGGCGATCTCGACGGGCTGGACGCCGCTGCGGAAGGTCTTCGCGAACGCGCCGTTGACGGCGCGTTCGAGACCCTTCTCGAAGCTGTCAAGTAGTCCCACGGGGCTCCTCTGGCGGTCTGACCGGTTGATTCATGTTAGTTGGCGCGCCTGGGAGACCGTGCCATGACGGCGCGGGAACCGCAACGGCGAAGGCGTGATATTCTCGGGAGGTTGAAAACGTGGAAACACGGATTCGCGCGAGTGGCGGAATAGGCAGACGCGCTGGCTTCAGGTGCCAGTGCCCGAAAGGGCGTGGGGGTTCAACTCCCCCCTCGCGCACACAAACGAAATGGCCCCTGACCTGGGATTTTATCTCTCAGAGTGGGGGTCGTTTTTCGTTGGGGGACGCGTGGTTAACAGGCCATCGGCTTATCGTTTGAGCTGTCGGGTGGGGTGACCCGCGTCGTGGGGGTCGAGAGTAGAGGGTGGTCGCCTCTTGTCCGCTCGCCTGTGCGGGCGGATGCTGGGTGTCTGGCCGTGGTTGACGTCGACACCC
>NZ_JBKEAY010000016.1:0-7722 GCF_047972865.1 Microbacterium sp. | reverse complement strand
GCCACTCCAGCGTCGTGAAGGCAGCGCTCACCCGTGCGGCGGTGCGCGGGTCCAGTCCGCTCGTGGGTTCGTCGAGCACCAGCAGTCGAGGCCGGGTCACATAGGTCCAGGCCAGCAGCGCACGCTGCGCCTGCCCGCCGGAGAGCTGGGCCGGCCGCCGCGACAGCAGCGCCGGGTCGAAGGCGGCCTCCGCGACACCCGTGCGCACGAGTGCGCGCCGGTCGGCGCGGGAGGCACCCGGGTGTGCCAGGCGCGCGGCGGTGCGCAGGTGCCCGGCGATGGATCTGGCGGGGTCGAGTGCGCTGGCCGGGTCCTGCGGCAGGTACGCGGCGATCCGCCCCCGCACGGCGCGCCGCCCCGCGGGCCGGAACGGATCGTTCCCGTCGACCCGCACCTGGCCCCCCGTGTGCTCCAGACCGTCGGCGACCGCTCCCAGCAGCGCCTGCGCGAGCGTGGTCTTTCCCGAGCCCGACCGACCGACGATCCCGAGGATCTGCCCCGCATGAAGATCGAAAGTGGCATCGGTCACGATCGGGATGCCGCCCGGTCCGGTGATGGTCAGGCCCCGCACCGCGACGAGGGCGCTCACGGTGCCGCCCCGGCCGGGCCCAGTCCACCCACGCGCGTCTCGGCGGCTCGATCCAGCGCCACCGTGACCCCCACCGCAAGCACCACCAGTAAGACGGCGGGCACGATCACCGGCGCCGGGTTGGACATCATCCCGGTGCTGTTCTCGCGCACCAGGCGGCCCCAATTCGCCGCGGGGGCGCCCGCACCGAGACCGAGAAAACCGGCGGTCGCCGCCAGTTGCGTCGCGGCCACGAATCGCACCCCCGCCTCGGTCAACGCCGTCGGCGTCAGCCCCGGCAGGATGTCGTCACGCACCCGCCGCCACCGGCTCTCGCCGCGGGCCGCGGCATCGCGCGCGTAGTCGGTGGCCGCCAGCGCCGCGGCCCGCTCGCGCAGCACGCGCACCGAGAACGGAATGCTGACCGCCGCGATCACCCCCATCACGACCAGATCGTTGCCGGGGAAACCCGCGGCCAGCAGCAGCAGCACGATGATGGCGGGGATCGCGGCGACGGCATCCACCAGCCGCATCACGACGCCGGCAAGGCTCGTCCGCGAGGTCGTCCCCGCCCAGACCCCCACAGCGAGTCCGACCGCGCTGCCGATCAGGGTCGCCGCGCCCGCCTGCAGCACGAGCGTGCGCCCGCCGGCGAGCACCCGAGCCAGCACGTCTCGCCCCAGCACATCGGTGCCCAGCGGCCGGGCGGGGTCGGCAGGCTGGAACGGACCGGCCGCGGCGGCCGTCGCACTCGCGGCCGGGATGTCGGGGCCGATCAGCGCGATCAGCACGACAACCACGGCGGGTGCCACCGCGAACCACCGCGCGGGGCTCATGGTGTCTCCTGCCGTTGGGTGCGGTGCTGCAGAATGCGAGTGAGGATGTCTCCGCACAGCAGCACCGCCAGCACGGCGGCGCTGATCGCGAGCCCCAGTCCCTGCACGAGCGGGACGTCGCGCTGCCCGACCGCCCGGGCCAGCTCAGCCCCCAACCCCGGCACGTTGAAGAGCGTCTCCACCACGATGGCGCCGCCGAACAGGCCCGCGATCATCACGGTGTAGGCGTGTACCGCCGGTGGCGCCGCGTTGAGGGCGATGGTGCGCAGCAGCGGCAGCCCGCCAATGCCGTTGAGCCGCGCGAACTCGACATACGGGGTCGCGACGGTCTGGGCGACCGAGGCGCGCAGCAGCCGCATCGTCGCTCCGAACCCGCCCGCAGCCAACGCCGCCGCCGGCAGCATAACCAGGCCGGGGTGCTGCCAGAGGGTGTCGCCGGCGGGCACCAGAGCCACCGCCGGCGCCAGCGGCACCCAGACGGTGAAGACGAGCAGCAGCGCGGTCGCCAGCAGAAAGTCTGGGGTGGCGATGAGGGTGAGCGTCGCACCGCTGAGCACCCGGTCTACCCGCCCACCCGGCCGCAGTCCTGCCGCGACCCCGAGTCCGGTGGCGAGGATCAGGATGCCGGCAGCCGCCGGCACCAGCACGGCCGCTGTCGCCCCCAGGCGCGCGCCGACGGTGGCGGCGACCTCGCGCCCCGACACGAGCGACACTCCCAGTTCGCCCCGCAGCGCACCGAGAATCCACTCGCCGTACCGTTCGGCGGCGGGCCGGTCCAGGCCGAGCGCAACGCGCACGGCATCGCGCTCGGCCTGTGTGGCCTCTGCCCCGGCCAGTACCCCGACGGCGTCGCCGGGGAGGACCTCGGTGACCCAGAACACGGCGAGCGAGATCGCGGTGAGGGTCACCACGGCCGTGGTGACCCTCACCGCGATCCAGGGCAGTAGTCGCACCGGTCAGTCGGTCAGCACGACCTGCGACAGGTCAGGGAACTGCAGGTCGCGCACGCCGGTCACGCCGTCGCGGGCGGCACTGACCACAGGCACGAACACGGGGGCGATCTGGTTGCCCGTCTCCCACAGCATCCGTTGCGCGCGGTGCGACGCGGTGATCCGCTCCTCGGCATCCGTCGCAGAACGCGCAGTCTGCACGAGGACGTCCACCTCGCCGAAGGTGCCCGGCGTGTGGTTCGGTTCGAACAGCGCCGGCGGCGTGTAACCGGCCCGGAACGGCAGCGCCAGATAGGCCGGGTAGTCGGCGAACAGTTGGCCGACGGGCAACTCTCTCAGCGTCGCGTCGATGCCGACCGCCCGCAGATCTTCGACGATGAGGGTGCCGGTCTCGACCATGCCCGCCAGCTCGGGTCCGACCGTGAGTTCCACACTCGCGCCGTCGGCCCCCGCCTGCGCGATCAGGTCACGCGCCCGGTCGGGGTCGTACTCGCGTTGCGGAATCGAGGTGTCGTAACTGGCGAACCCGAGCGCGGGGATGTCGTTGCCGATGGCACCCCGCCCGTAGTAGACGTTGTCGAGGATGCGCTGCCGGTCGATCGCCAGCTTGAACGCTTCGCGCACACGCGGGTCGTCGAACGGCGCGACGGCGGTATTCATCGTGAAGCTCAGGTACGACAGGTAGGGGGCTTCGCTCGCCGACACACGGATGCCGTCGACTCCGTCCAGGGTCTGCGCCTGAGCCGGGGTCATGCCGCTGATGTAGTCGACCTGTCCCTGCCGCAGCGCGCTGGCCTGCGCCGTGCCGTCGGCGATCGAGACGAGTTCGATCGCCGCCAGCGACGGCGCGTCACCGTAGTAGTCGTCGTTGCGCTCCAGAAGGGTCGACTGGCCTGGTTCGAAGGCCGCGACCGTGAACGGACCCGACGAGGGGGTGTCGGCGGTGAACTCGGTGGTGCCGTCCTGGATCGCGAGCATGCTCTGACAGATCAGCGAGCGGCCGTCAGCGATCGGGGACAATGTCGGGAGCACGACGGTCGACGCGTCCGGGGCCGTCCCCGCGTCGAGGTCGAACCCGCGGGCCACGACCTGCGTGAAGGGCAGGCCCTCCAGCACCATCGGGGCACGCAAGGAGTAGAGCACGTCGGCGCTGGTCAATGCCGCGCCGTCGGTGAAGGAGATGCCGTCTCGGACCCGCAACGTGTACGTGCCCAGGTCGTCGGCGACCTCGATCGACTCCAGCACGCCGTAGGCCACACCGTCGTCAGCAGCGGGGTCGAGCTCACACAGCGGCGCGTGCACGAGTCGCGCCCGCACGTAGTCGAGGGCGGTCGGGCCCTTGAGATAGTTCAGCGTCTCGTTCGCTCCGCCGCCGGTGAACGCGGCACGCAGCGTGCCGCCGTCATCGGGAACGTTCGGTGCCTGCGCTTCCGCCGCGCATCCGGCCAGCGCGACCAGCGCCAGCGTGACGGCGCCGGCGACGACGCCGCCGCGCCGGAAGGTCGACGGCATTCGGGTCGACTTCATGTATGGATCCCCCTTGTTGTCCCCGGTGGTCCGTCGTCGCGCTCGTGTCGTCGCTGCGATCGCCGTGTCGTCGAGTTCGTCTGGCTCGTCGGGCGACCGGCATCCACCGACGTATACAACGTATACCAGTTATCGAGAATCATTATCGATTCCGCAGACGCCACCGGTAGGCTCCGTCCCATGTCGGACCCGCCGCTCTCCCGCGACGCGATCGTCGATGCGGCACTGGCCCTCACCCGCGCCGACGGGCTCAGCGCCGTCACGATGCGCGCCGTCGCCTCCCGGATGCATGTCACGCCGATGGCGCTATACCACCACGTGGGAGACCGCGACGGACTCGTGCGCCTGGTCGCCGACCGGGTGGGGTCGTTCATCCACCCCGAGACCGATTGCGTGCGGGACTGGCAGGATCGCGTGCGCGCGTGGGCCGGTGCGCAGTATGCGACGCTGCGAGAGTATCCGGGCGTGGCCGCCTGGCTCATGGACAACGGGCCCGCCGGCCCCGAGGCCTACCGCCTGCTCGAGACGCTGACCGGCACCCTGACCGATGCCGGCTTCTCCGACAGCGCTGTCGCCAGGATCGCGACGCTCGTGATGAGCTGGACGTTCTCACGCATCGCGATCGAGGACAACGCCGCCGCGAGGGAGCGCGGCCCGCGACGCGGTCGCGCTCGGGCCTTCGTCGCCGGTCTCACCGACATCGACCCCACGACGCACCCGAACGCCGCGCGGGTCGGCGTCGAGTTCTTCACGCTGCCGCTGCGCGAGACCTTCGACGGCGGCATCGAGACGATCCTGGCCGGGTCGATCGCCCTTCACCCCTCCGCACACCCGGTCCACTGAGGGTGCACGCGGTCGCGCCGAAGGATCCGCACCGCGCGTGGCCGCCGCGCCGAGCGCCAGCAGCGCGGGGCCGACCTCACCGCGTGAGAATCACCTGACTTAGGTCAGGTTAGTGTCCATCGCGGATGGCGTTGAGTGCGTCTGCGAGGTCGTCGGGGATGGGGTCGGCGGCGGTGAGGGTGTGGCCGTTGGCGTTGATGTTGATTTCGCGGTAGCGGCGGGTGGTGGTGATGAACTTCTTCAGTGACCAGCCGGTCGTGGTCTCGATGCGGCGGGCGATTGCGAGGGCGGCGAACACGATGGTCAGGTGCGCGTCGATCGAGTCGCGGAGCCGGTGGTAGATGGGTCGTGCGGCGAGGTCGTGCTTGGACATCCGGAAGCTCTTCTCGACATGCCAGAGCTGGTGGTAGGCGCCGATGACGAACTCCGCGTCGGCGGTATCAGGGAGCATGCTGGTGATGTAGCCCTTGAACCCGGCCAGTGCGCGGGCCTTGGCCTCAAGCTCCCGGTTGACCTCGCGGTGCTCGTCGGTGAGGGTGAGGAACCGGTTGCGTTTGACCTGTGCTCTTCCGGCGGCGATGGTCTCGGCCTTGCGGACCTGCTCGTCGATGCCGTGCAGGGTCCGGCGGGCGCGGGCGGCGCGGTACTGGTAGTAGATCCGTGCTTCGCGCCGGTTTCCGGCGGGGCCGGTCCAGGTCGGTGTGGAGAACACCTGCCCGTCAGTGATCGGATCGCCGGGATGCTCGTCGATCCAGCGTTGGACGACGTAGGGCATCTCGGGGACCTTCTGCCCGATGATGTATGACAGTCCGGCGTCGACGAGCTTCGTGCGGTTCTCGTGGGAGAGCATGCCCGCGTCAGCGACGACCGTGACGTCCCGGACCGGATGGTCGGCACGGAACTGCTCGATCACCGGCAGCATCGTCTTGGTCTCGGCCTTGTTCCCCTCGAACGCGTGCAGCCGCAGCGGGAACCCCGTGCTGTCGGTGAGCAGCCCGATCGTGATCTGCGGCTCCAGACGTCGTTCTTTCGAGTACCCGGGCTCACGGAACCCGTCGCCCTCGCTGGTCTCGAAGTAGAGCGTCGACGCGTCGTAGAGCACCAACGCGGCCGGCCCCAACAGAGCCCGTGACGCGCAGGCGGCGGCCAGGCGGGCACGGAAGGCCTCGGTCGCGTAACGGGGCAGCGCACGGGTGATCGTCCGATACGACGGCGGTGCCATCCCGGCCTCCTCGAGCACACGGATCGAGTCGAGCTTGCTGGTCGGCTCGATCAGCCGCGCAATCACGAGACTGCGGAATACCGCGTCACCGCCCGCGGCGTCTTCGAACCCCAGCTGCGCGTAGACGTGGCCCAGCCCGTCCAGCAACGGCCCCATCCGCGCCGCCGTGATCGGCAACGGCCCGCCCCTTGCCGGCCGGGCCTGAAGGCCAAGATCCAGTTCCGGCTGCCCGGCCGCGATCCGCTGACGCGCAGCGGCCTTCAACGCCTCCAACTCCGCGTCCGTGTGCGCGGAGCCGACATGCTCCAGATCCCGCTTCCCGCCCCGGTTCGAGTACACGATCTGCACCGCCCGCGCCCCCGACGCGGTCTTCACGACACGCACATGCGGAGACACGAACCCACTCTATGGGCCCGACTTAGTGCACAGAATCAAGCCAACCGCGAGACAAAACCCCAGATCAGAACCACCCCGAAGTCCAGACTGAACCGATCATGACCTAAGTCAGGACGGCGCTCACGGGTGTGCCGTTCGCGGTAGTGGTCGCACCGATGAGGTTCAGGATGATCTCGCGACTTGTCAGTGGGCGGGCGCGCCAGTTGATCGAGATCCGTGAGAACAAGCGGTGCTCGATCTTGTTCCATTTGCTCGTGCCCGGTGGCAGGTGTGACACGGTGACGTGCAGTCCGGTCTGCGCGGCGAACTCAGCGAGTTCGGTTTTCCATAGCCGGGTGCGGTATCCGTTGGAGCCGCCACCGTCGGCGGTGATCAGCAGCCGGGTCGCGCCAGGATAGGCCTGCTTGCCGACGTGGTTCCACCAGGTGCGGATCGTGTTGACCGCGAACTGTGCGGTGTCGTGATCAACGCCCACGCTCACCCACCCGGTGTCCGCGGCAAGGTCGTAGACCCCGTACGGATTCACTTTCCCGAGTTCCGGATCCTTGAAATCGTGGACTTTCACCGGGGTCGGCGCACCCGCAGGGAGCCACTCACGCCCGCCGTTTTTGAAGTTCCCGACGAGTTCCTTCTTCTTCGTGTCCACGCTGATCACCGGCTCCCCAGACCCCACGTGATCGGTGACTTGCGCGTTCAGGTAGCAGAACTGGGCATCACGATCAGGATGCTGGTTCCCCTCGACCTGCTTCGTATTGGCTTGCAGGCTGAAGCCTTCCGCCTTGAGCAGCTGCGCGACCTTCTCCGCGGAGACCGGGTGCCCTTGCAAAGTGAGTTCCGCCGCGAGCTTCTTCGTCGACAACGTCGTCCAACACAACGCCGACTCCGGATCACCCCGGCGGGTCGGCTCTACCAACTCCAACAAAGCCCCCACGATCCCCGGATCCGTCTCGGTGATCGGCTTACGGCCTGCGCCCGGCCTGCGAACCCGTGCTGAAGGTTCAACACCGTATTCCAACTCCGCAACACCACGGGCCACCCGACCCCGCGACACCCCCGCGGCGCGAGCGACCACCGCAATCCCACCATGCCCCAGCGAGCGAGCTTCGGCAGCAAGCGTCAACCGAGTCGCGCGCTCATCCAAATGCGGCAGCAGGGCCTCGAACTTCGCACGCAACGCGAGACGCACTTCCTCCGAGATCGCCATACACCAATGATCCCACCCAAATCACCACAACACCCAATAATTTATTGGCGTATCCTAAGACAGTGCTCGACGCCGCACCCTCTTGTTCAGCGGGTAGGAGCCGACTCCGCCCCGCAGGCGCGTCACGGCAGGAGAAATCACGAAGACAGGATGAATCCGCGCGAATCGTCCTGTAC
>NZ_JBKEAY010000264.1:0-3717 GCF_047972865.1 Microbacterium sp. | reverse complement strand
GCCGGCCGCGCCCCCGCCGCCTTGGCGCCCCGGCCCGGACGCGGTCGCCCTCGTCGCGCCCGCGGGCCGTCGGGGCTCCGCGCTCGCCGAGTGGCTGGGGGCCGTCCCGCTGGAAGGCGCCGACCAGCTCTCCACGGGGACGGTGGTGGGGGGGAGCCCGGAGGAGTGGCTGGCGCACTGGCCACTGCTCACGGCGGCCCGTGCCGACGCCGACCTCGTCGTCGACACCGCGGTGGCCGGCGAGTACCGGGCCGTCACGGCGCGACGCGAACTCCCGCCGTACGCGATGCCCGGGTCGGGCCGGGGCTGGCTGGTGCGCGCCGGCGAACCGGCACGGCGGATCCTCCTGGGGGACCGGCTGTGACGGTGGGGCTCACGCCAACGCGTCGGCCGGTGCGTGCGCCGGCAGGTCGTGCGCCGCCGCGACGCCCGCATTGGTGACCGTGCCCGCGACGGTGTTCAGCCCCGCGGCCAGACCGGCGTCGGCGCGCAGCGCGGCGTGCCACCCGCGCTCCGCGATCTGCCGGATGTACGGCAGCGTCGCGTTGGTGAGCGCCGAGGTGGAGGTGTTGGGGACGGCGCCGGGCATGTTGGCGACGCAATAGAACACGCTGTCGTGCACGCGGAAGGTGGGGTCGGCGTGCGTGGTCGGGCGGGTGTCCTCGAAGCATCCGCCCTGGTCCACCGCGATATCCACGAGCACAGATCCGCCGCGCATCCGCGCGACCTGCTCGTTGCTGACCAGCTTGGGAGCCCGCGCGCCCGGCACGAGAACGGCACCGATCACCAGGTCGCTGCCGGTCACGGCGCGGTCCAGGTCCAGGGGGTGCGCTGCGGCGGTCTTGACACGGCCGCGGAACTGGTCGTCGAGCCAGCGCAACCGGGAGACGTTCGTGTCGAACACGGTGACGTCGGCACCCATGCCCGCCGCGATGCCGGCCGCGTGCGAACCGGCGACACCTCCGCCGATGACGCTGACCGTCGCGGGCCGGGTTCCCGGGACACCGGACATCAGCAGGCCGAGCCCTCCGGCGGAGCGCATCAGCGTGTGCGCGCCCACGAGGGGTGCCAACCGTCCCGCGACCTCGCTCATCGGCGCCAGCAGGGGCAGCCCGCCCGCCGGTGAGGTGACCGTCTCGTAGGCGATCGCCGTCACCCGGTCGGCCAGCAGCCGGTTCGTGAGGGCGGCGTCGGCGGCGAGGTGGAGGTAGGTGAACAGGACCAATCCGTCGCGGAAGTGCGGATACTCGCTCGCGACGGGTTCTTTCACCTTCAGCACCAGGTCGGCCCGCGACCAGACGTCACCGGCTTCCGGGACCATCGTGGCACCGGCCTGGCGGTACTCATCGTCACCGATTGTCGATCCCGCTCCGGCCCCCGACTGCACGACCACGTCGTGCCCGGCACGGGCGAGGTCGTGGACGCCGGCGGGCGTCAGCGCGACACGAAACTCGTTGTTCTTCACCTCGGTGGGTACGCCGATCCTCATCGCACGTCCTTTCAATCTGGGGGGGTGTCACACAGTCGGGCGGATCGCGCCGACATCCTGTCCGCCACCGGAGACCGACAGCGGAAGCCGGGGCAGCATCTGCGCCACGTCCGTGGCGCGCAGCGCACCCGCGCGCACCAGGAGGGTGAGGGCGACCACGGTGCTGGCCCGCCCGCCGCCGTCGAGCATCTTCAGCGCGACGGTCGTGCCGTCCGGGGCGGTCATCACGAGGACCCCCTCGGCGCCGCTCTTGGCGAACACGCCGAGCGTCTCGATCGCGGTCGTGTCGGGACGGCCCGGACCGTCGACCGCCCACGGGTGCTCGCGCACCGCGCGCACCAGGCTCCCCGCCGCGCGGTGCATGGCGAACGGGGAATGTTCCGACGACGTGCCGATGCGGTGGATGGCGCGCGCCAGCGCGCCGAGGCTGAGGGCGTACACCGGTGCACCGCATCCGTCGACTGCGGTCATGGTCGCCCGGGCGCCGGTGAGTCGTTCCATCACTTCACGGATGTGTTCCTGGAGCGGGTGCCCGGGATCGAGGTAGCTCGTCGGGTCCCAGCCGTTGACCCGGCACGTCAGGAGCATCGCGGCGTGCTTCCCGGAACAGTTCATCCGGATCCGCTCCGGCTGCCCGAGCTCGCGCACCAGTTCGTCCCGCGTGGCGGTGTCGCCCGGCCAGGCCGGTGGGCACTGGAGCATCGATTCCTCCGCCTCCGCCTGCGCGAGGATGCTGCGGACGACCGTGACGTGCCGGTCGGTGCCGCTATGGCTGGCGGTCGCCAGTGCCAAGCGCTCACCGGTGAGGTCCGCACCCGCCGTGAGGCACGCGAGTGCCTGCACGGGTTTCAGGCACGACCGCGGGAGCACCGGCGCCGATACGTCGCCCAGAGTGCGCAGCGGCTCCCCGGCGGGATCGAGCACGATCGCGCTGCCGCAGTGGCGGGATTCGACGAACCCGCTGCGTTCCACGACGGCCAGCTCAACGGCGTCGGGAACCGAGAACGTGTGGGCCACGGTGTCAGCCTAGCCGCGCCCGACCGGCGACGAAGGCGTGCGAAACTGGCCGCATGATCGGAGAGCACCGTTACGCCGTACAGTCCGTCTGGACCGGCGACCGCGGCGCTGGCACGAGCGGATATCGCGACTACGATCGCTCGGTGCGGCTGACGGTGGCCGGGAAGCCCGCGCTGGAGGCGTCGGCGGATCGACCGTTCCGGGGGGATGAGGCCAAATGGAACCCTGAGGACATGCTTCTGGCCGCGTTGTCGGAGTGTCACCTGCTCTCGTACCTGCACGCGTGCGTCACCGCGGGGGTCGTGGTGACCTCCTACCGCGACGACGCCCGGGGCACCATGGTGCTCGACGGGCGCGGCGGCGGCTCCTTCACGGAGGTCGTCCTGCATCCGACGGTGACGGTCGCCGCGGCCGAGATGGTCCCCGCCGCGATCGCGGCCCATACGCAGGCGCACGAGTGGTGCTTCATCGCCTCGTCGGTGGCAGTCCCGGTGCGACATGAGCCGGTGGTGACCGCCGGATGACGCCTCAGCGACGCTCGTGCGGCAGCACCTGCTTGAGGCGCTCGACCGGGTTCTGCGCCGGCGCCTCGTTGTAGCTGTCGGCGCGCTCCTGCTCGGAGAGCGCATGGATTGCGTTCATGATCTCGTCGGTCGCGGCCCGCCGCGCGCGTCCGGACGACGCCGGACCGTGGTGCGAGAGGTCGAGCGGCTCGCCGTATCGGATGGTCATGCGCGGCGACAGACGAGGCCACTTCGCGCCCACCGGCATCGCCTCGTTCGTGCCCTTGAGTCCCACCGGCACGACCCTCGCGCCGGTCTCCAGCGCGAGGAAGGCCACTCCGGTACGCCCCTTGTACAGTCGCCCGTCGAGCGAGCGGGTCCCTTCCGGGTACAGCGCGATCGCGCGACCGGACGACAGGATGCGCCGCTGCTGCTCCAGGGCCTCCAGCGCCGCCTGCCCGGCGCCGCGCTCCACCGGGGTCGCGCCGATCGCCGTGAAGAACTGACGGCTCACCCACCCGCGGAATCCTCGTCCGTCGAAGTAGGTCGACTTGGCGAGGAAGTACACCGGCCGCGGTGCGAAGGTCGGGATGACGAACGAGTCGATGAAGGACAGGTGGTTGGAGGCGAGGATCACCGGTCCGTCACGCGGAATGTTGCGCCGGCCCTCGATGTGGGGACGGTACGCGAGACGGGCGGCGAGGGCGA
>NZ_JBKEAY010000159.1:0-1993 GCF_047972865.1 Microbacterium sp. | reverse complement strand
ACGGGTGAGATCAGTGCTCACTTCGCGCAGATCTATGGTGCCTCGGTCAGCAAGGAGACGATCTCGCGGATCACGGACAAGGTCATCGAGGAGATGAATGATTGGGCTGCCCGGCCCCTGGACGAGGTCTACGCGGCGATCTTCATCGATGCGATCGTGGTGAAGATCCGTGACGGGCAGGTCGCGAACAGGCCCGCCTACGCGGTGATCGGGTGAGTCTGGCAGGCGAGAAGGACATCCTCGGACTGTGGGTCGGGAACGGCGGTGAGGGCGCGAAGTTCTGGATGAGCGTCCTGACCGACATCAAGAACCGGGGCGTCACGGACACGTTCTTCCTCGTCTGCGATGGCCTCAAAGGGCCCCCCGACGTCATCGGTAACGTGTGGCCGCGAACGACCGTGCACACGTGTGCACCCTGCACCTGATCCGCAACACGTTCAAGCTCGCGTCGAAGCGGGACCGGGACGCGCTCAAACGCGACGTGAAGCCGATCTATACCGCCCCCAACCCGACAGCCGCGAGGGCAGCGCTGGAGGAGCTCGACGAGAAGTGGGGTAAGAAGTATGGGGCGATCGTCCGGCTCTGGGAATCCGCGTGGGAGGAGTTCATCCCGTTCCTGGACTATGACCTCGAGATCCGGAAGGTGAGCTGTTCCACGAACGCGATCGAATCCCTCAACGCAAGATACCGGTGCGCGGTCCGGGCGCGCGGCCACTTCCCGACCGAGCAGGCGGCGTTGAAGTGCCTGTATCTTGTCACCCGTAGCCTCGACCCACCGGTCGTGGCCGCACCCGATGGACGATGCGGTGGAAGCCCGCTGACGACGTAGCCCTTCGATCGTGGCGTGTGCCCGGCGCAGCTACCCGACCGCCCAGCCGACCGCACGCTGGGTGAGTGACCCGCGCCGAGCGACCAGGGTCGAAAGCTGCTCCACGAACGTGTTCTTCGCGCAACCGTCGTCACCGCACCGCCAGACCCGCTGCCGCCACACGATCCGCACCTGCGTCGTCCCGGGCACGTCATGAAGCACCCGTCGGCGCGGCCACGGCCGATCGCGACGACCCCGCACGATGGGCACCCGGTCGGCGTCGCCGGGGTCGAGACAGTGACGACCAGCAGCCCGTCACGACGGTCGACGTGCTCGACATGAACACCGTCCAAGCCGACGAGAAGGTCGCACCGACGACCAGATGGTCGGTGACAAGTACTGACCGGCCCGACGCCGACAACCTTTGCCGCGCTTCGAAAGATCCGGTGCTCGATTGTCGGACCCAGGGAGGGCGGGTGATGTCCGTGCCCCTCGCGGTGCCCGACGCTCCGCTCGTCACTCGTGTAGCGGCGCCCGCCACGCCCGCCCACGCCTTCCTCACCGACAGGGAACGTCGTCTCTTTCGGGCGTGTCTGCCGCGCGTGCGGGGTGGACGTTTAGAGTGAGCGCATGACGACAGAGTCCTCCGGGATCGTCGCGCAGGGGGTGCGGCGGGCCTTCGGTCCCGTTCACGCGCTGCGCGGCGCGACGTTCACGGTTGCGCCGGGTCGGGTGACCGGGCTGATCGGGCCCAACGGGTCGGGCAAGACGACGCTGCTGCTGATGCTGGCGAGCCGGCTCGCCCCCGACGACGGCAGCATCCGCATCGCCGGGGTCGACCCCGTCGCCGACCCGCGGGCGGCGCGTGCCGTGCTCGGATGGATGCCGGATGCCCTCGGTGCGTGGCCGAACCTGAGCGCGCGCGAGACCCTGCGGGTGACGGCGCGACTGTACGACCTCGACCGGGACGCCGCCACGGCGCGCGCCGACATCCTGCTGGGAACCGTCGGGCTGACCTCGCTCGCCGACGCGCCGGCGCGCGTGCTCTCGCGCGGGCAGAAGCAGCGGCTGGGCCTGGCCCGTGCGCTCGTCCACGAGCCGAGCGTGCTGCTGCTGGACGAACCCGCCTCGGGACTCGATCCGCAGGCGCGGGTCGACCTGCGGCACCTGCTGCGTACGCGCGCG
>NZ_JBKEAY010000244.1:0-27988 GCF_047972865.1 Microbacterium sp. | reverse complement strand
ATCATGAGTTTGGCGGGAACGGTCCGCACGCTCGTGGCGGTGGGGACCGTGAGCGACTCGTCCATGTTCGCTGCGAGGGTCTTCGGCATTCCGCGCAGTGGCGTGATGACGTCCTCACCGGCTTCCTGAGCGGTCACCGGCGCAGCGCTCGGCGCCTGCGCGGGGATCGGCTGGCGTGCGGCGGGCTTGGCCGTCGTGCGGGCGACGGGGGTCGCCGTCGGCGCAGTGACCGGGCGCGACGTGGCCTGAGGTGTGGCAGGAGGCGCCGCCTGCGCCGGCGCTGCCGGGGGAGCGGGGGCCACGGGTGTGGTCGCGGTATCACCGTCGCCGTTCGGGTGGTAGGCCTCGAGGATCGGCCACCAGGACTGGTCCACCGAGTTCTTGTCCTCACGGAACTGCTCGTACAGTTCGGCGACGAGCCACTCATTGGCCCCGAATTCGCCCTCGCTCGAAGTTCCCACGCCGGTCACCGGACTGGACACGGATTGCCTGCTTTCATCGATGAAGTGCTGTCGTGCGGGCGCTCTGGGTCTCGCCGTGCACACCTCGTCTTAGCGTAGCCCAGTTCACGGTGCTGAGAACGGGTCTCGGTCGCCATGATCGGTTGCCGCGATCGGTACCGTGGAGCTATGCAGTTCTTGGGCGAACGACCCACGGTCGATCTCACGTACTCCGACGTGTTCCTGGTACCGCGGCACTCATCGGTGACCAGTCGGCTCGACGTCGATCTGTCACCCACCGACGGCACCGGGGCCACCATCCCGCTGGTCGCCGCCAACATGAATTCGGTGACCGGTCCGCGGATGGCCGCGACCCTGGCCCGTCGCGGCGGATTCGGGGTGTTGCCGCAGGATCTTCCGCTGCAGGATCTGGGCGCCGCGATCCGGTGGGTCAAGGAGCAGCCGGTGCGGTGGGACACCCCGCTGGTGCTGGCCCCGCACACGACGGTCGCTGACGCGGTGCAGCTGCTGCCGGCGACCCCCGGCCACGGCGTGGTCGTGGCGCCGTCGGATGCGGCGCCGCACGTCGACGACATCCTCGGCATCGTCCCGGCGACCCGGCTGGCGTCGTCGCTCCCCGACGCGCAACTGGGCGACCTCGTGCGCGGCCGGACCCCGTCGATCGACGCGGACGACGTCGTCGACGGCCGCCAGGCGTTCGACCTGCTGGTGGCGATCGGGGCCGACACCGTCTGCGTGCTGCATCAGGGCCACCTGGTGGGGACGCTGTCGCAGCGCAGCGCGTTGCGTTCGACGCTCTACCGCCCCGCCGTGGACGCCGACGGCCGGCTGATCGTCGCGGCGGCCGTCGGCATCACCGGGGACGCGGCCGCGAAGGCACGGGCGTTGGCCGATGCGGGCGTCGACGTGCTCGTGGTCGACACCGCCCACGGGCATCAGGACGGGATGGTTCGCGCCCTGCGCGCCGTGGCCGACGCGGGCCTGGGCATCCCCCTCGCGGCGGGCAACATCGTCACCGCCGACGGTGCCCGGGATCTCGTGGCGGCCGGTGCCAACATCCTCAAAGTGGGCGTGGGGCCCGGGGCCATGTGCACCACCCGCATGATGACCGCCGTCGGGCGTCCGCAGTTCTCCGCCGTGCACGAGACCGCGCAGGCGGCGGCCGAGCTCGGCGCGCACGTATGGGCCGACGGGGGCGTGCGTTACCCGCGCGACGTCGCGCTGGCGCTGGCGGCGGGAGCGGCGTCCGTCATGATCGGGTCGTGGTTCGCCGGCACGATCGAAGCGCCGGGACGGCTGCAGACCGACGCGGCCGGGCGCGTGTTCAAGGAGTCGTGGGGGATGGCTTCCACCAAAGCCGTGGTGGAGCGGTTCGGACAGTTGGACGCGTATGACCGGGCCCGCAAGGAACTGTTCGCCGAGGGCATCTCCTCGTCGAAGATCTACCTCGACCCGCTGCGGCCGAGCGTGGAGGACCTGCTCGACATGATCACCTCCGGGGTGCGCTCGTCGTTCACCTACGCCGGTGCGGCCAGCGTGGCCCAGTTCCACGACCGCGCGGTGGTGGGCCTGCAATCGGCCGCCGGTTACGAGGAGGGCAAGGCGCTCCCCGTGAGCTGGTGAGCGGCGCGGTCCGTCGCGGACGGCGCGCCGGTGCCGGTGCCGTAGAATCGTGGCACGATGGACGACCCTCCCAGTAGACGCTCGCCCCACCGACCCTCTCCCCGGTTCTGCGGGGGTGACGTGTGATGGATTACGTCATGTTGGGCGTGGGGCTGCTCCTGACGATCGGTACCGGTCTGTTCGTGGCGAGCGAGTTCGCCCTCGTGAACCTCGACCGCGCCGACCTCGAGGCCCGTCGCGCCGCCGGGGAATCCCGGCTGTCGCTGACCATCTCGGCGCTGCGGATCACCTCGACCCACCTGTCCAGCGCGCAATTGGGCATCACCCTCACGACGCTGCTGACCGGCTACACGATGGAACCGGCGCTGTCGAACCTGCTCAGCCCGGTGTTCGCCGCGTGGGGGATGGCGCCGGGGGTCTCCCGGCCGATCGCCGCCGTCATCGCGATGTCGGTGGCGACGGTGTTCTCGATGATCCTCGGCGAACTCGTGCCGAAGAACTTCGCGCTCGCTGTCCCGCGCCAGACGGCGAAACTGGTGATGCCGTTCCAGGTCGCGTTCACGACCGTGTTCCGGCCGGCGATCGCCGCCCTCAACGGCAGCGCCAACGCGGTGCTGCGCGCCGGCGGCATCGAACCGAAAGAGGAACTCTCCGGCGCGCGTACGGCCGAGGAGCTGTCGAGCCTCGTGCGCCGCTCCGCCAGCGAAGGCGTGCTCGAGGAGGACACGGCGTCGCTGCTGGATCGCACTCTCACCTTCTCGCGCCTCACCGCCGCCGACGTCATGACCGCCCGGCCGAGCGTGCACGCGGTGCAGGCCGCCGACAGCGTCGAGGAGGTCGTCCAGCTCGCCCGCCGCACCGGGCACAGCCGGTTCCCCGTCTATGACGATTCGATGGACGACATCACCGGCATCGTGCACCTGAAACAGGCGATCAGCGTGCCGCGGGATCGCCGCGCCGACGTGCCCGCGGCAGCCGTCTCGGAAGACCCGCTGCGGGTTCCGGAGGCGGTGCACCTGGATGCCCTGATGGCCGAGCTGCGCTCCCGCGGGTATCAGATGGCGGTCGTCGTCGACGAGTACGGCGGCACGGCGGGCGTCGTGACTCTGGAGGACCTCGTCGAGGAGATCGTGGGCGAGGTCGTCGACGAGCACGACCGCAGCCGCGCCGGTGTCGTGCGGTCGGCCGGGGCTGTGGTCTTCCCCGGCGAGCTTCGCCCGGACGAGCTGAACGACCGCACCGGCATCCGCGTCCCGGAGGGGGAGATGTACGACACCGTCGGCGGGTTCGTGATGTCGCAGTTGGAGCGCATCCCCCTGGTCGGGGATGCCGTCGACATCGAGGACGGCACCTTGTCGGTGCAGCGGATGGACGGCCGCCGCGTCGACCGGGTGAAGTTCGTGCCGCGCGCGCTCCCCGATGCGGCCGAGGGGGTGCACGATGAGTGATTGGGCGGGCCTGGCATGGCTGGTCGTCCTGCTGGTCGTCAACGCGTTCTTCGTCGGTGCGGAGTTCGCCGTGATCTCGGCGCGGCGTTCGCAGATCGAGCCGCGCGCTGAGAAGGGCTCGCGTGCGGCCAAGACGGCCCTGTACGCGATGGAGCACGCGACGCTCATGCTCGCGACGAGCCAACTGGGCATCACGATCTGCTCGCTGCTGATCCTGAACGTGTCGGAGCCGGCCATCCACCACCTGCTGATCGCGCCGCTCGGTCTCACCGGCTGGGGCGAGGCTGTCATCGACACCATCGCGTTCGTCATCGCGTTGGTGGTGGTGTCCTACCTCCACGTGGTGTTCGGCGAGATGGTTCCCAAGAACCTCGCGTTCTCCATCCCGGACCGGGCCGTGCTGCTGCTGGCGACCCCGCTGGTGTGGGTCTCGAAGCTGTTCTACCCGGTCATCGTCGCCCTCAACTGGATCGCGAACCACGCCGTGCGGCTGTTCGGGGTGGAACCCAAAGACGAGGCGGCGTCGACGTTCACGCTGGACGAGGTCGCCACCATCGTGAACCAATCCCGAATCGAGGGCGTGCTCGACGACGCGTCGGGGGCGGTGACGGCCGCCGTCGAGTTCACCGACAAGAAGGCGCGCGACACCGCGGTGCCGCTGACCGAGCTGGTCACCCTTCCCGAGTCGGCGACACCGGACGATGTGGAGCGCGCGGTCGCCAAGCACGGGTTCTCGCGGTACGTCATCATCGACGGCGACGGCACCCCGATCGGGTACGTTCACCTCAAGGACGTGCTGCGGGAGGCCGAGGGTCCGTACGCCGACACGCGCGCGTACGAGCCGATCAAGTCCAAGCGCATCCACCACATGGTGCCGGTCGCCGAATCGACCGACCTGGAGGACGCGCTCGCGCTCATGCGCCGCTCCAGCCGTCACCTCGCGCAGGTGCGCGATGCGCGCGGCGAGACCACCGCGGTGCTGTTCCTGGAGGACATCATCGAAGAGCTCGTCGGCGAGGTCAACGACGCCACGCGTCGCCGGCTGTGACGCGCGGGTAGTCTGGCGCCATGACGGCGGCGTGGACAGCGGAGGAGACGGCGCGGCTCGTGCCGGCACCGACCGCCGCCGACGACAAGTACACGCGCGGAGTCGTCGGGGTCCGCACCGGGTCCGACCGGTACCCCGGAGCCGCGGTGCTGGGGGTCGAAGCGGCCTGGCGCACCGGGGTCGGGATGGTGCGCTACCTCGGGCCGCGTTTCCCGACCGAACTGGTGCTGCGGCGCCGCCCCGAGACGGTGTGCGCGCCCGGGCGGGTGCAGGCGTGGGTGATCGGCTCGGGAACGGATGCCGCCGACCGCGACGCCGCCGAGACGGACGCGCTCCGTGAGATTCTCGGCGGCCAGGCCCCGGTGGTGATCGACGCCGGCGCTGTGGACCTCGCCGCGGACGGGAGCGCTCCGCGGATCGTCACGCCGCACGACGGCGAGCACGCGCGGCTGCGCGACCTGATCGGGCTTCCGGCCCCGGGGCCGGACCGGGCGGCGGCGGCGCGGGAGACCTCCGCCGCGCTCGGGGCAGTCGTCCTCCTCAAGGGGGCCGCGACGCTTGTCGCCGCCCCCGACGGGAGCACCCGCGTGGTGGCGGCCGAGACGTCGCGGCTGGCCACGGCGGGCACCGGCGACGTGCTCGCCGGCATCGTCGGTGGGCTCGCGGCGCTGTCGCGCACCGCGGCGCTGGCCGAGATCGCGGCAGCGGCGGCCTGGCTGCACAGTGCCGCCGGTGCCGCCGCCGTCCGCGCCCGCGGCGGCGGCCCGATCACCGCACTCGACGTCGCCGAGGCGCTGCCGGGCGTCATCGGCCGGCTGCGATGAGCGTCCGGAGGTCCCCCAACCTGGGAGGATCGGGGGATGACAGCTTCGCCCTTGACGCAGCAGTTCGCGTGGCGTGAGCGGAGGGTCCGCTGGGATCGTTTCGGCGCCGGGCCCGCCCTGGTGTTCCTGCACGGCACGCCGTGGTCATCGGAGCTGTGGCGTCCCGTCGCCGAGGCGTTGTCGACGTCGTTCACGGTGTACCTGTGGGATATGCCCGGGTACGGGTCCTCCTCCAAGGACGCCGCGCACAGAGTCGACCTGGGCGTGCAGGGAGAGGTGTTCGCGGCGCTTCTCGCGCACTGGGGACTCACCCGCCCGCACATCATCGCTCACGACTTCGGGGGAGCGGTGGCCCTCCGGGCACGTCTGCTCCACGGTGCGGCGTACGCCTCGTTGTGCCTGACCGACGTGGTGGCACTCTCCCCCTGGGGCTCGCCGTTCTTCACTCTCGTCAAAGCGCACGCCGCCGTGTTCGAACAGCTCCCGCCCGCTGTGCACCGCGGCGCCGTGGAGGCCTACATCAGCGGCGCGAGCCACCGTGGCCTGCGGGCCGATGACCTCCGGATGCTGGTCGAACCGTGGACCGGTGACATCGGTCAGCCGGCGTTCTACCGGCAGATCGCGCAGGCGGACGAGTCCTTCACGACGCAGATCGAGCCGCTTCTCGGCAGCATCAGCGAGCCCGTCCACATCATTTGGGGCGCGGAAGACGTGTGGATTCCCGTCGACCGCGCGCACCGCCTCGGTGCGGCGATCCCTCACGCGACCGTCGCGTTGATCCCGGATGCGGGGCACCTCATCCAGCTCGATGCGGCGGCAGCTCTTGCCGCGGAACTCACCCGATGGACGACCGCTGTGGCCACGGCATCCGCGACGACGTGACAGGCGGCAGCGTCGAGACACCCGTGCGCCGATTGGTTCCGCAGTGCCTCACCCGGGTGATCTCTTTCCTGCTGACCCAGACGTTCTCGGACATCATCTCCCGGTACTCCCCTCCGCGGTGATTCAGTCCGCGCCCCGGTGCGGTACTTCCACGCCATCCCCTCAATCGTCAGCCGGTGATCTGTCCACGGCCGCGTTCACGGGCGCGCCGGGTCGAGCGGATCGATCGGCGCCGTCAGTCGGCGCAGGCGCGGGATCGGAATGCGGTGGTTGACGGCGACCGCGGTGCGCGATCCGTCCGGATGGGTCCAGCGCAACAGTGACGGTGCCGCGTCGGGGCCGCGTTCGAGAACCTCCGGTTCACCCACGACAGGCAGGGGGCCGATCGCTTTGAGACTCATACCGAACTGCTCGGTCCAGAAGTAGGGCTGGAAGGACAGTTCATCAGCGCGCTCATCGTGCAGCAGCGACCCCGCGGCGACTTTCGCCTGTTCGATCGCGGTGGTCCACAGTGGCAGGCGCCACTGGGCATCGGAGTCGTGCCAGGTCGCCACATCCCCGGCCGCGACGATGCCCGGCCGAACTCGGCCGCAGCCGTCGGCGATGAGCGCCCCGCCTCGCAGCAGCCCGGAGTCACTCAGCCACTCGACGTTCGGGGTGTCCCCGACGGCACTCACGACGACGTCGCCGACGATCGCGTTCTCGTCGGCGATCACGCGTACGACGTCGCCGACATCGAGCACCTCAACGCGGCTGGCGAGGACCAGACGGAGCCCGGCCCACGCGGCAGCCGCCCCGATCAGTGCCGCCAAGTGAGGGCCCAGTTGCTTCGACATCGGTCGCGCGGTGGCGACGAGGGTCACCTCGCACCCGGCCGCTACGGCACCAGAGGCGATCTCCATCCCGAGCACGCCACCGCCGACGATCGTCACGCGAGGCCGAGCGCCCAGCACCCGGCGCAGGCGCACAGCATCGTCGAGGTCCCGCAGCGAGAGTTCGTGCGCGCTGTCGGTGAATCTGCGGGCACGTGAGCCGGTCGCGATCACCAGACCGTCATAGTCGAGCGTCCTGCCGTCGCTGAGCGCGAGCGTTCGCGCCTGCGGCTCGAGCGCGGAGGCGCTCACCCCGAGCAGCGCGTCGGCGCCGTGCGTGGGCGGAGGCAGTTCCTGCGCACCGAGTTCACCGTCGAGCCTCAGCAGTGCCTTCGACAGGGCGGGGCGACTGTATGCGGAGCGCGGCTCGGCCCCGACGACGACGAGGTCACCGTCGAATCCCTCGGCGCGCAGCGTGTCGCACGCGGTCAACCCGGCGATACCGTTGCCGACGACGACGATGCGCCCGAACCTCGGGTGCCCCGGCATGTCAGACGAGACGGAGTGCGGCGACCGGGCACACGCGCACGGCGGCGCGCGCGAGATCCTGGTCGCTCTCGGCCACTTCGGGCACGTCGATGACCAGCTCGCCCTCATCGTCGAGGTGCAGCAGCGACGGTGCCGCCTCTTCACACAGGCCATGCCCCTCGCAGCGGGGGCGATCCAGTTCGATCCTCATCATCACTCCGATCCGGATGTGGTTCACACCAGAGCGCCCGTGCGGACCGGCAGGGAGCTGATGCTGCGGGTGATGTTCGCCGGAACGCGGGCCTCGTCGCCGACCCGGAACGCATCGACGTGCGTGGCGAGCGCGCGGATGATCGCGTGCCCCTCCAGGCGTGCCAGGCCCTGACCTGCGCATCCGTGCGGGCCATAGCCGAACGACAGGTGATCGGTGGGATTACGGGTCACATCGAAGGTATCGGGCGCCTCGTAGTGGCGTGCATCGCGGTTCCCGGCGCCGAACAGGATCGCGATCTGCGCACCCGCCGGTACGAGCGCTCCGTCGATGTCGACGTCCCGGGTGACCCGCCGTCCCCACGCATGCACCGGGGGCCAGAACCGCAGCACCTCTGCGAAGGCGGACGGGACGAGCGTGGGGTCGCGGCGCACCTTCTGGAACTGCTCCGGATGCCTTCCGAACAGCGCCACGATGTTCCCGATCGACGCGATCGTCGTGTCGACGCCCGCGCCGAGGTACTGGTGGATGATGTGGCCGGCGCTCCCCGTCGGAATCTCGCCACGGGATTCGGCATCGAAGATGCCGCGCCCGATGGACCCCTCGGCGAGGTCTCCGGCCGAAACGGTGCTGCACCACTGGTACAGCTCGCCCGCGATGGGGAAGTTCTCCTGGGTGCGCTGGTTCATCGGACCGATGACCTCCATCGCTGCCTGTCCCCAGCGCATCATGTTGTCGCGGACGTCGCCGGTGAATCCGATCAGGTCGGCGACGATCTCAAGCGGGAACGCGCGAGCGAGGTCAGCGATGGCATCGAAGTCGCCGCGTTCGGCGAGCGCGGCGACCAGGGCATCCGCCTTGGTGTCGATGGTCTCGCCCAGGCCCCGCAGGGCGCGAGGCGTGAGGTTCGCCGACAGCGTCGCGCGCAACGTGGTGTGCTCGGGCGGATCCGAGCGCAGCGACGTGCCCTGCAGCGCGTCGTTCACTGCCGGGTTGAAGCCGATCGATGTCGAGGAGAACGTCTCCCAATCGCCGAGAGCCTCACGGATGGCGTCGTAGCGCGTCAGAGCATAGACCTCGTTGTGCGGCAGATGGACGACGGCGCCCAACTCCCTCAGGACCGTGTAGGTCGGGTACGGGTCGACGAGCACGTCGTCGGCGAACAGGTCGATGTCCGAGCTGGCTGGTGTGACCATGATTCCTCACCGTTGAGCGGCGTCCCCGCGTATCGGGAACTGACTTTACAGAGCGTAAAGCCCATCAACGAGGATTTGCAAGATGCAAAGTGACTTTACAAAAAATAAAGTCACTGTGCATCAGTCGCCGAGCAGCTTGGTCCACGCTTCGGTCAGGACGTCGAGAGCGGGGCTGGACGCGATGTCCCAGTGATGCTCCATCCAGTGCAGGGCCAGCCGATCCAGCATGCCCACAGCGAGCTCGCCGCGGAAATAGTGCGTTGCCGGGTCGTATCGACCGGCCGCGGCCAGACCTTCGGTGATGTCGGCGATCACCTCGTCGAACCACGAATTGAACACCGCACGGATCTCGGGATCGACGGCGGCGGCTTCGGTGGCGACGAGGATGTATGGGCGGATGTCGGGCCAGCGAGCGGCCTGTTCGCGCAACCATCGACCGATCGCGCTTGCGGAACCTTCGCTGACGGCCTCGACCAGGCCGAGCGCTGTGGATCTGTGCTCGGGTGATGCGCTGCGCCCGAGCAGTTCGTTGAGTTCCTCGATCAGCGCATGCATGATGTCGCGGCGTGACGGGAAGTGGGCGTAAAAGGTGACGCGCGTCGTTCCGGCCGCCGTTGCGATCTCGTCGATCGTGGTGGCGGAGTAGCCGCGGGATTCGAACAGCGACAGCGCGGTGGTCAGCAGTCGCTTGCGGGTGAGTTCCTTCTGGGCGACACGCAGGCTGGCCATGGCTCCAGGCTAGCGCCTCGGACTTTGATTTAACCTCATGATTAGTCGCTTGACATACTGTAAAGTTAGCGGCATCCTTGAGCCACGCGGTGCGATGCAGGGGTCGAACACCACCCGGCCGCGCCATCACCCGATCGGAACGAAGGAGTTCCCGCCATGACTCAGCAACACTTCTCCGGCGAGCGTCCGCGCGTCCGTGCGACTTTCGCGACGGCATTCCTCGCCGTCGCGATCGCCCAACTCATCAACGCGCTTCCGCCCGCCTTGCTGGGCACATTCCAGGCTGAGTTCCACACCGAGGGGTCGCAGTTGGTGTGGATCACCGCGATGTTCATGATCCCGCTGGTCGTGTTCGAACTGACCTTCGGCGTGCTCGGTGACCTCTTCGGGCGCAAGCGGTTGCTGCAGGCGGGCGCACTGCTGGTGGTCGTCGGTGGCGTGACAGCGTCGCTCGCCCCGACGGTGCACTGGATGTGGGTGGCCGAGGCGATCTGCGGGTTGGGGGCCGGCATCCTGTTCCCGATCTCGCTCGCAATGATCGCTGCGATCACGCCGGGTCATCGCGCTCGCGCCAAGGCGATCGCGATGTGGGCGGGGTTCCTCTCGCTCGGTGCTGCGATCTCGCCCCTGCTGGCGGGACTGACGGCCCAGTTCGCGTCGTGGCGCTACTCCTATGCCCTGGTGGCGGTCGCATCGCTCGCAATCGTGTTCGTCAGCGTGCGCGCGGTGGACTCGTCGGCGCCCGAGGGTCGCAAGCTGGACCTGCCCGGGCAGGTCACCCTCGCCCTGGGCTTGACCGCCGTGCTGTACGCCACCGTGGAGGGCGCGGAGACCGGGTGGGCGCAGCCGAACATCGTCGGGTCGTTCATCATCGGCGCCATCCTGCTGATCGCTTTCGTCGTGATCGAATTGCGCACCCGCGCGCCGCTCATCCATCTGAGCCTGTTCCGCAACCGAGCGTTCTCGATCGCGGGCATCGTCGCGCTCGTGGGGATGTTCGCCTTCCTTGCCATCGCGTTCTCGTCGAGCATGTGGATCGGGAACCTGCAGCAGCAACCCCCGATCGCGATCGGTATTCTGTTCCTGTTCATCCAGGGTCCCGCGTTCGTGCTGATCCCGCTCATCTCGTTCCTCATCCGCCGTGTCTCGCCGCGATGGATCCTGACCGTCGGCTTCGCACTGATGGCCGCAAGCGGGTTCCTGCTCTCGACCTTCGACGTCTCGGTCGTCGACTGGACGCTGTTCATCGGTCCGCTGCTGCTGCTCGGCATCGGCTTCGCCTTCACCGTCGGGTCGATCACCGCGGTCTCGATCAACACCGTGCCGCTGTCCTACGCAGGGATGGCCAGTGCGACCACCAATCTGCTGCGCGACCTCGGGTTTGCGCTCGGCCCGGTGATCGGCGGTGCGATCGCCTTCAGCGTCGGGGGCAGTGCGTTCGGCGCCGCATTCCCCACCCTCGCTCAGAACATCGGACTGCCCGACCCGGCGATCGAGGAGTTGTCGCATGTGCCGCCCATCGCGTTCCTGTCAAACCCCGACCTGCAGGCTGCCCTTCCGGCCGACGGTGTCGGGCAGGTGCTGGGGTTGGCGGTCGGCTCGCTCGCAGACGGCTTCTCCGTCGTGTTCCTGGTGGCCGGGATCGCCGCCGCGCTCGCAGCGCTGCTGACCCTGATCGGCCTCGGCGGCGACGGCCCGCTCACCGAGGACGAAATCGCCGAGATCCCCGAGGCCGCCGCCGAGTCGGCGCGAGAGCGCACCGGTCGCGATGCGTCCGGCCTGCACCGCGATCGCGCTGAACCGTCCGCCACCTGACGGTCGCGCCGGGGGCCCAGCGCCCCGTGTGACCCGATACCCGATCAGCCACGACTCCGGAGGAATCAGCTATGACGTCTCACCTCGACGCACCGATCGCGCACACCGTTCTCGGCGCCGTCCCCGCCGACCGGCTCGGCATCGTCGCGGTCCACGAATCGCTGCTGTCGATCCTCCCCGGTGCCCAGTACGCACCGGAGATCACCATCGACCGCGCCGAGGTGTTCGACGCCGTCGCCGCCAAGCTCACCGACTTCGCCTCGTGTGGAGGCGGCACGATCGTCGACAGCACCGGCATGTACCACGGGCGTGACCTCCCGCTGTACGAAGCGCTCTCCCGCGCGACCGGTGTGCACATCGTGGCCTCGACAGGCCTGGGCCCCGAAGAACTCCTCGGCGGCTACTTTCTCACGCCGCAGACCAACCCGCCCACTCCGTGGCCGGCGGAACGCTTCGCGGAGCTGTTCGAGAAGGAAGCCGTCGAAGGTATGGTCGTGCCGCGCGTCGAGCGTCGTGCGCCCGCCGGACTGGTCACCGTCACCGGCACACGCGGGGGCCTCACGGCGACGGACGAGAGCCTCGTGCGCGCGGCGGCGCGCACGGCCCGGACCACCGGCATCCCGGCGTCACTGCGATGGGGTGCCGATGCCGTCACCGAACTCGACCTCATGCTCACCGAGGGCGTGCCCGCGGGGCGGGTTCTGGTCGGCGACCTCGACCGGCGTGCGGCCGTCGCCGCGGGCGCACCCGCGGACGTCGCCGACCGTGGTGCCTACGTCGGCCTCGACCACATCGGCCTCGATGGCTCCGCGGACCACCTCACCGACCGCGAGCGGGCGGTCCTCGTGCGAGACCTCATCGAGGCAGGATTCGGCGACCGGCTGCTGCTCTCGGTGAACGCCATCGGGGTGGCCAAAGGTGTGCCTGCGCACGACGTGCCGTACAGCGCTGTCGTCTCGACATTCGCGCCCCTGCTGGTCTCACTCGGGGTGAGCGACGCAGCCGTGCACCGCCTGCTGGTGGACAATCCCCGCGACCTGCTCGCGGTGGCGCAGAAAGGACGCTGACCATGCCACACGTCAACACCGTGCTCGGGTCGATCCCCGCCCAGGAACTCGGGTTCGTCTCGGTGCATGAACACATCGGGTACGGGATGCCGGGCAGCGAACTCGACGATCGCTGGTGGAAGACGCCGGAACAGCGGTACGAAGAGACGGTCCCGAAACTGCGTGCCTTCCACGACCACGGCGGCGGCACGATCGTCGACGCCACCGGCATCTGCAACGGGCGCGACGTCGACTACTACCGGTCGCTGTCAGCCAAGACGGGTGTGCACATCGTCGCCTGCACGGGGTTCGTCGGCGGTGACACGGCGCTCGCCCACTTCGCCCGGGCGACCACGGACTACCTCGCCGGCGTGTTCGTGCATGAGATCAGCGTCGGCATCGGCGACACGGGCGCGAAAGCCGGTGTCATCAAAGTCGGCGTCAGTCGTGGCGGACGCATGACGGACCTCGACAAGCGCATCTACCGGGCGGCGGCGCGCGCCGCCGTCACGACCGGGGCGCCGATCCTCACTCACCTCGCCATCGATGCCGAGCCTGCCGTCGACATCTTCCGCGAAGAGGGGCTGGCGCTGGACCGTGTGTTGTTCGGCCACGCCGACGACGGCGTCAACGCCGATCACACCCGCGACACCTGGATCGCCGAGCAGGGCGGGCGCGTGGGCTTCGACACCTTCGGGTACGAGACCGAGTTGCCCGATCCGCCGTTCTGGGCGCGCCCACGGCAGGAGCGCCTCGACCACTTCTTGCGGTTCGTCGAGGTTGCCGGCATCGACAAGGTGCTCGCCGCCGCCGACGCCAATTGCAGCGCGCTGGGCTGGCCGGGCGTGAAGGGGCACAGCGTCAACTATCTGTTCGAGCAACTCATACCCGATCTCAGACGGGCCGGCTGGGAGCAGTCGAAGATCGACACCCTGTTCATCGACGCACCCGCCGACTTCCTCGCGATCAAGTACTGACCACCTACCGGCATTGCGCGCAGCGACGCGCAGAACAGAGAAGAGAACGACATGGACGTGACCACCCTGAACGTCGCGGTGATCGGCGCGGGCTACGCCGGCGCCGCGGTCGCGAAGGCCCTCAGCAATCTCGGGGCGACCGTGAACGTCTACGAGCAGGCGGCCGAGATCGGAGAGGTAGGGGCAGGCATCGGCCTGCGCCCGTCGTCGATGGCGCGCTTCCGGGACTGGGGCATCCTTGACCGCATCACCGCGGTGAGCTCGCCGAGCGACTACTTCGAGATCCTCTCGGGGGAAGGCCACCCGATCATGAAGGAGGCCTGGCCCGAGATCGACACCTTCGGCCTCACCACCCACCTCATCCACCGCCGTGACTTCATCGACGCCCTCGTCGGTGCGTTGCCCGTCGGGATGGTGCATCTCGGCCACAAGCTCGAGTCGGTCACAGACGGTGGTGACCAGGTCAGCGCCACCTTCGCGAACGGCGAGAGCGTGACCGCCGATCTGGTCATCGGGGCAGACGGCATCCGGTCCACCGTCCGGGGTGTGCTGTTCTCCGATGCAGAGCCGGTGTTCGCCGGGGAACACGCGTATCGCGCCGTCATCGACATCGACGACGCGCACGGACTAGCGGTCGATGACAACCTGCGCATGTACATCGGACGCGGAACCAAGGTGTACTTCCTCCCGCTGCGTCATCGCGGTCAGGTGTCGTTCGATGTGACGGTCCTCAATCCCGACAGCACCTGGGCGCCGTCGATCACGAAACAGGACCTGCTGGCGACCGTCGCCGGGTTCGACGAACGCATCGTCGAGGCCACGCGTGACCTCGACATGGATACCGTGAACGCGAGGGCCGTCTATGACATCGACCCGCTGGCTTCGTGGCACACCGACCGCGTCGTTCTGGTCGGCGACGCTGCGCACGCGATGTGTCACCATCAAGGGCAGGGCGCGAACTCCGCGATCCTCGACGCCGGAGTGCTGGCGGACGTGCTCGCGGCAGCACCGTCGGTTGCCGCGGGACTTTCTCAGTACCAGGCGCTGCGCAAGCCCGTCACCGATGACCTGCAGCGCATCTCGCGGCAGGGGTGGACCGAGGACGAGATCAGCGACGTGTTCCCCGGACAGAAGCCAGGCGGCCGTACCGTTGCCGGCGCCCAGGTGTGACCGATGGCGCTGCATCCCCAGATCGCCCATGCGCTCGCACAGGCTCCGGCGCCGGGCCCGCTCGATCCCGCCGTCATGCGCGCTGCGGACGACGCGGCGGTCGTACCGCTGGCTGAACGGCAGCCCCTCTCGTCCGTGGAGGACCGGGTCGCGCACAGCAGCGAAGGTGACGTGCCGATCCGGGTGTACCGGGCCGGCGCCGAGGCGCCGGGCGGCGTGATCGTCTACTTCCACGGCGGTGCGTTCTTCCTCGGCAGCCTCGAGACGCACGACCACGTCGCGCGTGCGCTCGCCGTCGAGACCGGGTTGACGGTCGTCGCGGTCGGCTACCGTCTCGCGCCCGAGAACGCGTTCCCAGCGGGGCTTGACGACTGTGCCGCAACGGTGCGCTGGATCGCCGCCCATCCCGGGAAGGTCGGGTGGGACGGGACCACCCTCGCGGTCGCCGGGGACAGTTCGGGCGGGAATTTCGCTGCCGCGGTCGCCGCCACGGCGCATGACGATGGCTTCGACGCCATCACACACCAGGTGCTCTATTACCCCTCGCTCGATCTGCGCTTCGATGACCGCCGGTACGAATCGCTGCGCGAGAACGCCGTCGGGTATGGCCTGGAGACCGCTGCTCTGGAGCCTTTCAACACCTTCTACCTCGGCAGTGGCGCCGACCCGGCCGACCCGCGCGTCTCGCCGATCCTGCGGACCGACCTGGGGGGTCTGCCGGACGCGCTCATTCTCACCGGTGAGCATGATCCGCTGCGCGACGAGGGTGAACTCTACGGGCGGCGGCTGCGCGAGGCTGGGGTTCCCGCGACCGTCACGCGATACGCGGGAGCCGGTCACGGTTTCGTGCAGCACTTCGGATGGCTGCCCGAGTATCACCGAGCGTTCGTCGAGACCGGTGACTTCTTGCGGGGTGGGCGATGACCGTGCCGGTGCATGCCATCGAGTCGCCGTGGGGCCGGTTCACGCTGCGCAGCTTCTTCATCGATGCCGCCGAACCGGCGATCGTCGACACCGGGGTCTCCGGGTCGCCGCACGACGGCATCCGCCCCGCCCTCGAGGCGCTGGGACGCCGTGTCGAGGACGTGCGCTGGATCCTGTTGACCCACGGTCACATCGACCACGTCGGCGGTGCCCACGCGCTGTGGGAGCTGACCGGGCGCAGAGCGGAGGTCGTGATCGGGGCAGCGGATGCCGGATTCCTGCGTTCTCGCCGCGCGCACGTGCACGAGTTCCTCGACTTGCGGGGTCTCGACATCACCGATCCAGCCGCGGTCTCGCGGAAGGCGGCCGATGCGGCGGAGTCGATCTCGGGCGAAATGGAACCCACGCTCACCGTGACCGGCGGGGAGGTCCTCGACCTCGGGGATGCGAAACTCCGTGTGCACGCGGTGCCCGGCCACACCCCCGGAGCCGTCGCCTACGAGGTCGAGGGCTCCGGTGACGTGTTCGTCGGCGACGCCGTGCAGTGCGCGGGGGCCGCGAGCGGGTTCCCCGGGTATCCCGACCCCGACAGGTACCGCGCGAGCCTTGTTCTGCTGCGTGACCGAGTGCGGCCGCGCCGCTTGCACCTGGGGCACGCGTACCGGCGTGCCGACGGTGGGTTCTTTCCAGCCGACCTCGACGAGAGCAGCTCTCGCGAGGCGCTCCGAGTGAGCTTGGATCGTGAAGCCGAGATCCGGGCCGCGGTGCGCCGATCTCTCGCCGACGGCCTCCACCCCACCGATTCGCCCTATTCCCCGTTCGAGTCCGTCGCGTCCGCGCTCGGCTACACGGGCGACCCCACCCTCGAGCCGTCGCCGTTCTTCACAACGATGCGCGGCTATCTCACCCGCTTTGCACAGTTGCATGAGGTGGACCGATGCCACCCGACGGAAGGAATCCCGACATGACGTCTCCCGAATCACTGCGTGCCGGTGGTGAGGACATCGTGGTCCGCAAGGACCTGTCTGTGCCGATGCGCGACGGTGTGGTGCTGGCGATCGACGCGTACCACGGGCCCGGCGATGAGCCGCGTCCGGCCCTGGTGGCGCTGAGCCCGTATGGCAAAGAGTTGCAGGCGCTGGCCTTGACGATGCCGCCGCAGCGACGTCCGTCGCCGATGTGGGATGGGTGCATCGAGGCCGGTGACATCGCTCGGGTGGTAGCCGAGGGGTACGTGCATGTCATCGGCGACGTGCGTGGCTCGGGTGCAAGCGGGGGAGAGCACATCGGCAATTACAACGCGGGGGGCGTCTCGCTCGGACAGGACGCCTACGACGTGATCGAGTGGGTCGCTGCGCAGCCGTGGTGCGACGGGAACGTCGGAATGGTCGGCATCTCCTACTTCGGGTCGATGCAGCTTCTGGCGGCGGCGGAGCGCCCGCCCCATCTCAAAGCGGTGTTCATCTCCGGTGGCCACTACGACTTCTATGAGACGACGTACCACGGCGGGATCATGTGGTTCATGCCGCGCGCGGCGCGGGAGGGCAGGGGCGGCGACTCCGGGTGGGCGTTCACCGATCGCATGCGCAGCCGGATGCTCGAGGAGTACTCGCCGGCTGAGGTCGCCGAGCGAGTCGCGGCGCGCTTGGCCGATCCGGATGTCGCGGCATGGCCGAATCTCGTGCACACGTTGCACTACCCGGCGCACCACGAGGCATGGTTCGACATCATCACGAACGAGGTCGATGGGCCCTGGTACGAGGAACGCAATCCGATCAGCCTGGCAGCGGACGTGGAGGTCCCGGTGTGGTTGCAGATCGATCAGGGGAGGGGCTGGACTCTCGACGGCACGATCGAGTTGTTCGACGCCCTGCCGGGTCCGAAGAAGCTCGATATCGGACCGTACCCGCCGATGCAGTCGCGCCCTTGGATCGAGGAGCACGACAAGATGTTCCGCTGGTACGACTACTGGATCAAGGGCGTCGACAACGGGGTGATGGACGAACCTGCTGTCACGGTGCACGTCGAGGGGGCGCGCGAGTACGTCACGGGTGCACAATGGCCTCCTCGCGAGATCGAGTACCGATCGATGTTCCTGCGTCCCAGGGGGGTGTTGTCGCCGGACCCGGAGCGGATGGAATCGGATGCCGTCGGTGTCGATGGGTTCTTCCAGGCGCCACTGACCGTGACCGATGCGGTCGAAGTGCTCTCCTGGGCGACGGCGCCGTTCACCGAGCCGGTCGAGTTGATGGGCACCGGGGCCGCGCACCTGTTCGCCGAGATCGACCAGGACGACACGAACTTCATCATGAGGTTGTGGGACGAGGCTCCCGGGGGCAAGCGGCAACTCATCACGAGCGCCTATCTGAAGGCGTCCCACCGAACGCTGGACGCATCCCGAACCACGGAAGGGAACCCGTACCACCCGCACACGCGGGACAGTGTCCTTCCGGTCGTGCCAGGGGAGGTCATCGAGTACGTGCTGCGGATCTACCCCTTTGCTGCGGCGTTCTTGCCCGGGCACCGCCTGGTCGTGGAACTGTCGTGCAACGAGCCTCTCGTCGACGAACACAATTCGCTGCTCCCGCCCGACGCGTTCCACCTTCCGGTCGGTCGCGCCGTCACGCACAAGGTCTACCGCGACGCACAGCACCGGTCCCGTCTCGTCCTGCCGCATTGCGTGACGGGCGGCGATGCGGCGCACAGGTGATGGTGTTCCTACGGGTCGTTGAGGACGTGCTGACAACGACAACGCCGGCTGATCGCGTTTCTCCGGGAACACTGCGGTTCCGGCGGGATCGCGATCGTCCCGACACACGATCCGCGCGTGTGCACCCACGCCGATCACGTCGTGGAACTGTCACCCCGCACTTCAGCCGCCCCGGGTCGGCTGCCTCAGTCGACGTTTCGGCCCGTTCTGGACACACGAACGTACCCACTCGGTGACGCACCGAATCGCTCGACCGAGATGCGAGCGGCACAGTATCGCCGGCCGATGCCGACCGGGGGCTGCGCCTCGTGCTGGCGTGCGGCGACGGTGCCTAGGATGGACACGTGTCGAGGCGGGGGATGCTGTGGGTCGCATTCGTCCTCGTGCACGTCCTCGTCGCCTGGCTCGGGTTCGTGTGGCCCAATGACCCCATGGGCGACGTGCACCGTGTGTACGAACCCTGGTCGGTGCGGGCGCTCCTGGGCACCGAGGTCGTCGGGATCGATGCGCCGTGGGTGTACCCGCAGTGGGCGCTGGTGCCGATGGTGCTGGCGCACGCCTTCACGGTGTTCGGCGTCGGGTACACGGCCGCGTGGGCGCTGCTGGTGACCGCTCTGGATGCTGTCGCGTTCGCGCTGCTGGTCGGCCGGGGGCGGTCGGTGGGGCGGGCGACGGCGGCACTGTTCTGGCTGGCGGCGGCGGTCCTCCTCGGCCCGGTCGGCATGTACCGGCTGGAGGCGATCACGGTCCCGATCGCGATCGTCGGCTGCCTGTGGCTGGCCTCGCGCCCGTGGGCCGCCTCGATGCTGCTGGCGGTTGCAACGTGGATCAAGGTATGGCCGGCGGCGCTGCTGGCTGCGGCGGTCGTCGCGCTGCGCCGACGGCTGAGTATCGTCGGCGGCGCCGTGGTCGTCAGCTCCCTCACCCTCGCGGCGATCATCCTCGCCGGCGGCTGGTCATATGCCTTCGGCTTCATCGGCGACCAGACTGGCCGCGGCATGCAGGTGGAGGCGCCCGCGAGCACCCCCTACCTGTGGGGCGCACTGCTGGGCGTCGAGGGCTTCCAGGTGTATTACTCGCAGGACATGTTGACGTTCGAGGTGACCGGCACCGAGATCGACACGGTGATCGCCCTCATGACCCCGGCGATGGCGGTGGCCGCCCTCGCCGTCGCCGTGCTCGGAGCCGTGCAGATACGACGTGGGGCCCGCTTCGTCGCGGTGTTCCCGACGCTCGCGCTGGCACTCGTGACCGTCCTGATCGTCTTCAACAAGGTGGGCTCGCCGCAGTTCCAGTCCTGGCTCATCGCGCCGCTCGTGATCGGGTTGATGCTGCGCCGGGCGCGCTGGGTGGCCCCGGCGGTGCTCGGCCTCATCCTGGCCGGGCTCACGCAGCTGGTCTACCCGCTCGGCTATCACGGCATCATGGTTCCCGAGTCGCTCGCTGTGTCGGTGCTGACACTGCGCAACGTGCTCTTGGTCGCGCTGCTGGTGTGGACGATCGTGCGGCTGGTGCGGTTGCCGGTGGCCGCACCGATCCGCGCGCCCCAGCCGGGGTGACCGTGACTGACAATGGGTGTGCCACTAGGGAGGTTCTCATGCTTGTTGCATTCTCTGTCGCCCCATCCGGGACCGCTCGGGACGACGGCTCCGTCCACGACGCTGTCGCGGCAGCCGTCAAGGTCGTCCGCGAGTCCGGTCTCCCGAACCGGACCACCAGCATGTTCACCGAGATCGAGGGGCCGGACTGGGACACCGTGATGGATGTCGTCAAGCGCGCGACCGAAGCCGTGTCGCCGTTCGGTTCCCGCGTGTCGCTCGTGCTGAAGGCCGACATCCGCCCCGGTTACGTCGGCGAACTCGACGGCAAGATTGACCGGCTGGACCGGGCCATCCGTGACGAGGCCCTGCCCTGAGGTTCATTCGCGCCGAACTGCGCGTGTGGTGACGCCTGATCGGTCATTCGGCGCGAACGAACTCGCCCTCGGTCAGTGCACCAGCGACCGCAACCGGCGCAGCGCCACGGACAGCGGCGCGAGTCCGGCTTCAACGGGCGCGTCGGCCGCGCTGAGCGCCTCATCGAGCACCCGGCCGGCCGCCGGCCCGGCATCCGCGATCCACGCCTCGATGCGCTCCCGGGGGTCCCCGGTATCGGTGTGTTCCATCGTGGAGACCGTCAGCGCGATCATGACGGCGTAGAGGTCGTCGCGCATCGAGGCACGCGCCATCGACCCCCACCGGTCGTTCTGCGGCAGGTCTGTCACCCGCGTGAGCAGGTCGTCGAAGCGCACCCGCGACGACAACGCGAAGTACACGTCGGCGATGTCGGCCAGCTCCCACCCGTGCACCCGCGCCTGCTCGGCGATATCGAGCAGCGCGTACGACGCCAGCAGCCCGGCGCCACGCCGGGCGAGGTCGTCCGGCAGCCCCGCCGCGGTGTAGCCGCGCACCTGCTCGTCGAACCGGTCGCGCTCCTCGCCGCGTACCCGCGCGCCGAGGTCTGCGGCCAGGCGGGCCACCGGAGCGGCGAACGCGTCGATCTCACTGCCGATGTCGACGCCTCCGGGCCGATGCTGCGCGAACCAGCGCGTGGCGCGGTCGAGCAGCCGCCGGAAGGTCAGATACAGGTCGGTCTGCACCGCCGTCGGCACGACCGTGTCGGTCGCTTCGACAGCGGCCACGAAACCGCGCAGATCGTAGACCTCACGCACGACGACGAACGCGCGCGCGATCTGCTCCACGGGAGCGCCGGTCTCGTCCTCGGCGCGGTACGCGAAGGTGATGCCGCCGCGGTTGACCATCGAGTTGACGACCGCGTTGACGACGATCTCCGAGCGCAGCGGGTGGCCGTCGAGATCGCCCGCGTATGCCGCGCGGATCGGCGTCGGGAAGTAGTCCGCGAGCGTGCGAGCGAACCACGGGTCGTCGGCGAGGGTCGTCGCGGCGAGATCGGTCTTCAGCGCCAGTTTCGCGTACGCGACCAGCACGGCGAACTCCGGCGTCGTCAGCCCCCGTCCGTCGGCGACGCGGCCCTGCACCTCCACGGCGCCCGGCAGGAACTCCAGCTCGCGATCGAGCTCGCCGCGCGCCTCCAGCCACTGGATGAGCCGCTCGTGCGACGGCAGCATCGCCGCGGCATTGGCCCGGGAGTTGCCCAACAGCACGTTCTGCTCGTAGTTGTCCCGCAGGACCTGCGCGGCGACCTCGTCGGTCATCGAGTGCAGCAGCTCATTGCGCGCGGGCCGGTTCAGCCGTCCCGCCCGTTCCACGGCACCCAGCAGGATCTTGATGTTCACCTCGCGGTCGCTGGTGCCCACACCGGCGGAGTTGTCGATGGCATCGGTGTTGATCTGCACACCTGCCAGCGCCGCCTCGATGCGGCCGCGCTGGCTCACGCCCAGGTTTCCGCCCTCACCCACCACCCGCACCCGCAGCGCGTTCCCGTCCACCCGGATCGCGTCGTTGCCACGGTCGCCGATCTCGGCCTGGGTCTCGCCGCTGGCCTTCACGTACGTTCCGATCCCGCCGTTCCACAGCAGGTCGACCGGTGCCAGCAGCACGGCACGCTTGAGCTGTGCCGGGGTCAGCGAGGTGATGGCAGGCGCCAGCCCCAGCGCGGCGCGCATCTGCTCGCTGATCGGGATCGACTTGGCACTGAGGGCGAACACGCCGCCGCCGGGCGACAGCAGCGACCGATCGTAGTCGCCCCACGAGGAGCCCGGCAGCTCGAAGAGCCGACGTCGTTCGGCGAACGTGCGCGCGGCTTCCGGTTGGGGGTCGACGAAGACGTGCCGATGATCGAAGGCGGCCACCAGGCGGATGTGCTCGGACAGCAGCATCCCGTTGCCGAACACGTCACCGGACATGTCGCCGATGCCGACGACCGTGAACTCTTGCGCCTGCGTGTCGATGCCGAGCTCGCGGAAATGCCGTTTCACCGACTCCCACGCGCCGCGCGCGGTGATGCCCATCGCCTTGTGGTCGTAGCCCGCCGACCCGCCCGAGGCGAACGCGTCGTCGAGCCAGAACCCGGCATCCTCCGAGATGCCGTTGGCGATGTCGGAGAACGACGCGGTTCCCTTGTCGGCGGCGACCACCAGATAGGAGTCGTCGCCGTCGTGGCGCACGACCCGCGGTGGTCCCGTGATCTGCGACCCGTCGCGGTTGTCGGTGACCTCCAGCAGGGCGCGGATGAACGTGCGGTAGGCCGCCTTGCCCGCCTCCAGCCACGCGGCGCGGTCGGTGGCGGGGGGAAGCTGCTTCGCGAAGAAACCGCCCTTCGATCCGGTCGGCACGATGACGGCGTTCTTTACCATCTGCGCCTTCACGAGCCCCAGCACCTCGGTGCGGAAGTCCTCTCGCCGGTCGCTCCAGCGCAGACCGCCGCGCGCGACCGGACCGAACCGCAGGTGCACGCCCTCGACCTCCGGGGAGTACACCCAGATCTCCGCCATCGGGTGCGGCTCGGGCAGATCGGGGACTTTCGCGCAGTCGATCTTGAGTGACACCCACGGTTTCGGGTCGCCTTTGTCGGTGACCTGAAAGAAGTTGGTGCGCCACGTCGCCTCGATGACGCCGAGCACCGATCGCAGGATGCGGTCGTGGTCCAGGCTCGCGACGCCGTCCAGGTCGCGCCGCAGCGCCGCGGCCAACTCGGTGCACGCGGCGTCGCGGTCCCCGGGCAGGTCGGGATCGAACCGCACCTGGAACAGCCGCACCAGGTCGGCCGCGATGCCGGGGTTGTCCACCAGCGCCTGCTCGATGTACTCGACCGAGAACGCGGACCCCACCTGCCGCAGGTACATCGCGATGGCTCGCAGGATCACGATCCGGCGCCAGTCCAGCCCGCCGCGCAGCACCAGAGCGCCTAGCCGGTCGCTCTCGGAGGCGCCGGTCCACACGGCCGAGAAGGCGTCCTCGAACGGCGTGCCCCAGTCGCCGTCGGTCCACAGCCCGGCCTCGACCTGTGCCCCGTCGACGACCACGAGACCGAAATCCGAGATGTACCGGGTGGCGCCGTCGGGAAGCGTGAGTGTGTTCGGCCGCTCGTACACGACGTCGACCCCCAGATCGGTGAGGATCGGGAGTACCTGGGTGAGCGGGTACTGCTGCAGCGACGCGACCGTGAGGATGCGCAGCTGCGGGTCGCCTGTCTCGGGCGGGTAGAGGTGGACGGCGAAGTCCTCTCCCGCGTGCAGGCGTTCCAGCAACGCGATGTCGCCGATCGCCTCGGCGGGGGGCACGTACTCCTTGTACGACTCGGGGAACGCCCCGGCGTAGCGGCCGAGCAGTTCCGCCGCGCGCTGCTCGTCCTCGTGCTGGTGCACGGCGTCGACGAGGGACTGATCCCGGCTGCGGATCGCGGTCTCGAGCCGGGACTGCAGGTCGGTTTCATCCACGTCGGGGATCGATACGCCGCGCGGCATACGCAGCACGAAATGAAGCTGGGCCAGCGGTGAGTCGCCCACGCGGGTGGCATGGTCGACACGCTCGGCGCCGAAAGCGTCGCGCAGCAGCGACTCGATCCTCAGTCGCACCGAGGTCGTGAACCGGTCGCGCGGCAGATACACCATCGCCGAGACGAACCGGCCGAACTCGTCCTTGCGGAAGAAGATGCGCGCGCGGCGCCGCTCATACAGCCGAGGCGCTTCCCGGGCGACCTCGAGGAGGTGCTCGGGGGTGTCCTGGAACAGCTCGTCCCGGGGGTACTGTTCCAGAACCTGCACCAGGTCCTTGCCCGAATGCGAGTCCGGGGCGAGGCCCGACGCCGCCAGCACCGCCCGCACCTTGGCGCCCACGATCGGCAGTGCCATGACGGATGCGGCGTACGCGGCCGAGGTGAACATCCCCAGGAACCGTCGCTCTCCGGTCACCGCGCCCGCCTCGTCGAAGGTGCGGATGCCGATGTAGTCCAGGTACACGTCCCGATGCACGGTCGCGCGCGAGTTCGCTTTCGTGATCGTCAGCAGCCGCGGCTCCCGGGCGGTGCGCTGGGCCTCCGGGCGCAGCCGCGCGACCTTGGCGACCGTGCCGCGCAGGATGCCGAGACCGGTCAGCGGCAAGGCCCGCAGCGCGTCGGCACCGTCGGCGTCGGTGACCAGTTCCTGTTCCCGATACCCGAGGAACGTGAAGTTGTCCTCGGCGAGCCACGACAAGAACTCGACGGCGCGGGCGATCTCGTCGGGGGCGACCGTCGGCGGCGGCGCGGTCCGCAGGTCGGTGACGGTGTCGAGGCAGGCGCGACGCATCGCGCGCCAATCGGCGACCGCCGTGTGCACGTCGGAGAGCACCGCGCGCAGGCGTTCTTCGAGATCGGTGCGGCCCTCCTCGGTGGGCACCCGATCGATCTCCAGATGGATCCACGACTCGAGACGACCGCCGTGGGCGTCGATGTCGATCAGGTCGCCGCGTTCGTCACGCCGCACCGACACCACCGGGTGCACCAGCAGGTGCACGGTGAGCCCGTGCCGTGCGATCTCGGCGGTGACCGAGTCGACGAGGAAGGGGGAGTCGTCGGTGGTGATGCTCACGATCGTCCGCCGCGAGGTCCAGCCGTCCTCCCGCAGCGTCGGGGTGAACACCGACACCAGTGTCTCGCCGGGGGAGCGGCGGGCGGCGAGGGCGCTCAGCGACGTCGCGGCGCCGACGACGTCACGCGGTTCGCGGTCGGCGAGGTCCTCGGCATCCAGTTGCGCGATGAGCCGGGTGATGCCCGGTCGCAGACGCGGGTCGAGGTCCGCGATCATCTCCTGCACCGATGCCTGCGCCACGTCATTGGTCATGAACCTCGTCGTCCCTGCTTCGCCGGGATGTGCGGAAGGCACGACGTGCCCGGCAATCATCCTCAGCCTAGCCAGCCGCGCGGGTGAGTGGTCGTCGGTATCGTGCCGGAGATGTTCTCGGTGCGGCATCCCTCACCGCCCGCGACGGACCCCCTCATCTAGGGTGGGTCATCGTGGCCCCGATCGACGACCCGACCCGTGATCCGGGGACGGGTCTGCCGATCGCGGCGACCGTCGTGCTGCTGCGCGACGCGAGCGCTGGCCTGGAAGTGCTGATGCTGGAGCGCCCCCGCACCGGGTCGTTCGCCAGCGCCTGGGTGTTCCCAGGCGGCAAGGTGGAAGACGCCGATCGCCGCGACGATGCCGACGCGACGCACCGTGCCGCGGCGGTCCGCGAGACGGCGGAGGAGACCGGGCTGCGGGTGGCCGAGCGTGACCTGGTGCCGCTGTCGCGCTGGACGCCCCCGGTGGAGGCACCGATCCGCATCCGCACCTGGTTCTTCGTCGCCCCAGCGCCCGCGGGCCCGGTGTCGGCGAACCCGCACGAGGCAGTCGCGGTGCGGTGGCTGCGTCCGGCCGACGCGCTGCACGAACACGCCCAGGGCGGGTTCGCGCTGTATCCGCCGACGTGGGTCACCCTGTATGGTCTGGCCGCCGCCGATCGCGCCGGTGCCGCGATGGCGGGGGTGCGCGCGGCGGGAGCGGACATGTTCGACACGGTGGTGAGCCCCGCCGGGGTGATGGTGTGGCCCGGTGACGAGGACCACCCGGCCGGCGGCGCACCCGGCGGACGGCACCGGCTGCGGGACGACCGCTTGCCGTGGGAGTACGTGCGCGATCCGTGAGGCACGGTGACGCGTGACTGCCACGCGGTCGGGCTGTGCGCCGGGCGCCGCTGCGCGGGTACTGTCGCCGAGCGGGACGACCCCGTATCGTGCCAGACGGAGGTGATCGGGATGCGGGCAGATGTGGGAGACCGGGTCGTGATCCACGGCCGGACGGTGGGAGCGGCGACCCGGGAGGGCGAGGTGGTCGAGATTCGCGGCACGGACGAGAATCCGCTGCTGGTCGTGCGCTACGACGATGGGCACGAAGCCGTACTGGCCCCCGGCGGCGACTGCGAGATCCGACACGCCGTCTGAACGGGTCAGCCCTGCAGCAACCGCCGCAGGTGCAGGCCCACGTCGGCGGTCTCGATGAGGAACCCGTCGTGGCCGAAGTCGCTGGTGAGGACGACGGCGCCGTCGCCGATCGTGGTGCGGATGCCGGCGGCGATGCGGTGCTGCCCTTCGACCGGGAACAGCCGGTCGGTGTCGATGCCGAGCACGAGGGTGCGGGCCGTCACGCGGGCCAGCGCCGCATCCACGCCGCCGCGGTCGCGTCCGATGTCGTGGGAGTTCATGGCCTCCACGAGCGTGAGATAGCTGTTCGCGTCGAAACGGCGCGTGAACTTGTTCCCGTGGAAGTCGAGATAGCTCTCCACCGCGAAGCGGCCGCCGTGACCGAGCGGGCTCTTCCCTGACTGCCACGAGCGCTGGAAGCGCTGGTTCAGTTCGGTGGGACTGCGGTAGTTCAGCAACGCCATCCGGCGAGCCAGAGCCAGCCCCCGATGCGGGCCGTCCCCATCGATCGCGTCGTAGTACTCGCCGCCAGCGAACCGCGGATCGACCCGGACGGCGTCCAGTTGCACCGAGTTCAGCGCGACCTGATCGGCCGTGGTCAGCGGCGGTGAGGACAGCACCGCGAGCCGCTCCACGCGGTCCGGGTACCCGACCCCCCACTCCAGCGCGTGCATCCCGCCCATCGACCCACCGATCGCGGCGGCCCACGCCTCGATGCCCAGCGCGTCCGCCAGGCTCACCTGCGCGGCGACCTGATCGCGGATCGTGAGGTACGGGAACCGCGAGGCCCACTCGTATCCGTCGGCGGCGATGCTCGCCGGTCCCGTCGAGCCCTGGCATCCGCCCAGCATGTTCGGCGCGACGACGAACCACCGGTCGGTGTCGATCGCCTTGCCGGGTCCGACCAGGTCGTCCCACCAGCCCGCGGTGGGGTGACCGGGCCCCGCGGGGCCGGCGACGTGGCTGTCACCGGTCAGTGCGTGCAGCACCAGCACGGCGTTGTCGCGAGCCGGGTTCAGCAGACCCCAGGTCTCGTACGCGAGCCGGATGCCGGGCAGTTCCCGCCCGCCCTCCGTGGTCAGCGTGCCGAACGCGGCGAACCGCCGTGCCCCGGCGGGATCACCGTCGCGCCACGCGCCGGTCGCCGGCGGACGGCCGAGAAGTTGCCGGGCGTCGGTCTCCGTGATCGGCGCCGACGGCACCGTGTCTTCGGAGATCTGCCAGTCCATGCGTCTATTGTCGCGGCGGCTCCACGCCGCCGCCGTCCGTGTTACGACGGCGGCGGCGTGGCGGCGGCGAGGTTACGCGGTGGCGGCCTCGGAGACGCGCCGCGCGGCGGCGAACGCCTGCTCGAGGTCGGCCTTGAGGTCGTCGATGTTCTCGAGACCCACCGACAGACGCACGAGGCCCGGTGTCACCCCGGCGGTCAGCTGCTGCTCCGGCGTCAGCTGCGAGTGCGTCGTGGAGGCGGGGTGGATGACGAGCGAACGCACGTCGCCGATGTTGGCGAGGTGGCTGAACAGCTCCAGCGAGTTGACCAGCGTCCGGCCCGCGTCGACGCCGCCCTTCAACTCGAACGACAGCACCGCGCCGACGCCCTTGGGTGCGTAGCGGTTGGCAGCGGCGTACCAGGGCGACGTGGGCAGGCCCGAGTAGTTCACCGACGCGACGTCGTCGCGGTT
>NZ_JBKEAY010000236.1:0-3398 GCF_047972865.1 Microbacterium sp. | reverse complement strand
CCAGCGCCCTCCGCGAGAACAGGCCCGTGTGGGTGTGGCGCCGCTCGGCCAGGAACACCTCGACCTGCCCCGCCGTCAACTCGCCCGCTGTGATGCCCTGCGCCTGAAGCCACCGGGACAGATGAGCCAGTAGCCGCAACTGGTTCATCAGCGACTTCCGTGCGAATCCACGCCAAACAAGCTCTCTCTCGAACCGGTGGGCCACGTCTTCCAGCGGACCGGCGATGAGCACGCCGCGTCCCTCGATCTCGATCCTGACCATGAACTGCTCCTGTCTCCTCACGTTGAGAAGACCAGCCGATCAGGACCACACGATTATGCCGACAACTCCAGCCCGCCCACCGCCACCAACCTCGACGACCATCCCGGCGATGATCGGCGCGACGCCCACGACGTCGCGGATGTTCGAGGCGGTCGCGGCGCAGCTGAAGCCGGTGAAGATCGCGATCGATGTGAAGACCACGAGCTCCACGGGTGAACTCCTCGACGCGATCAACGCCGGGCAGGTCGCCGCGACGGATCTGCCGATGACGCTGACGTCGATGTACTTCTTCTACAACCAGAACTGGAGTCCGACCGCCATCCTGAACGGGCTTCGGGAGGACGACCCCGAGCTCGCAGGTCTCGTCGCGACGGCGGCCGCGATGCCGGTCAATCAGTCCGAGCAGGCGTGGGTGGATGTCAGCATCTACATCGTGGACAACGCGTACACCGTGCCGATCGTGGCCACACCGCAGCGCTACGTCGCGCAGAAGAACATCGGCGGGCTCGACATCAACCTGGTCACGGCCTACCTGATCCCGGCCGACGTCGCGGTGAACTCCGTCGTCATCGTCGTGGGAACGCAGCTCAACAGCGTGCTCATCGGGCGGGTATCTCTGCGCTCGATCATGATCGTCGCCGCCTTCGTCGGGACCGCCGGCGCGATCTTCATGACGACAGCCGCTGCCCTGGGCGCGCCGCTGCTCGTCGTCTTGGCGGGCCTCGCGCTGGTGCCGCTGACCTTCGGGCCGCTCACCGCCAACCTCTCCGCCGTCGCACTCGCGCCGTTCGTCAAGGGCTCCGGAGCGGCGGCTGCCCTACTCGGCACCGCACAGTCGCTCATCGGCGCCGTCATCCCGCCGCTGACCGCGCTGATCGGCACGACCGCCGTGGTGATGGGCGCGACGATGAGCGGTGGGCTGCTGATCGCGTTGATCATCGTCCTCGTCCTCGCCCGGCGCCCGGGAGCGCTGTCGGCGCACGCCCCGACCATCGCCGAACAGGCGCCGATCGAACCGTCGCGCGCACACGCCCCGCCGTCGCCCGCTTGATCCGCGCATCCGCGAGACGTCGCGCGCCGGTTCCGCGTTCCACTCAGCGGAACAGCGGCATCGGCGAGGGAATGGCCGGGACGGCCCCCGTCTTGTTCCTGGAGGCGGCGCCGTGCCGCCGGCGAGGACACAGAGATGAAGAGCGTGCAGTTCCGTTCCTACGGCGGGCCCGAGGTTCTCGAAGTCGTGGACGCGCCCGAACCGGTACCGGGTCCCGGCGAGATTGTCATCCGGGTGGATGCCGCAGGGGTGAACCCGATCGACACGAAGATCCGTTTGGGCTACATGAAGGACGTGATGCCCGTGGACTTCCCGTCGGGGACGGGCGGAGATGCTGCTGGGCGCGTGGAAGCGGTCGGCGAAGGAGTGGACGACGTGCAGGTCGGCGACCTGGTCTTCGGCTCGGGCCGGGCGACCTATGCCGAGCGGGCCATCCTCACCGCCTGGGCGCCGGTGCCGGAGGGCACGGCGAGGGTCGAGGCGGCGGGCTGGGGCGGTCCGGTGGAGACCGCGGTTCGCGTGCTCGATCAACTCGGGGTCGAGCCCGGGTGGACGCTCTTCGTGAGCGGCGCCTCCGGCGGCGTCGGCACCGCCGTCGTTCAGATCGCCCGTGCGCGCGGGCTCACCGTGATCGGGTCGGCGAGCGAGGCCAACCAGCAGCGCCTCGCAGACCTGGGCGCAACGCCGCTCGTGTACGGAGACGACCTGGAGACCCGTGTCGCCGCGGTTGCTCCGAACGGCGTGGATGCCGCGCTGGACGTCGCGGGGTCGGGGATCATCCCGGAGCTCATCACGATCACGGGCGACCCGGCGCGCGTGCTGTCGATCGCCGACTTCTCGGCCGTCGAGCACGGGGCGCAGGACTCCGGCGGCGGAACCGGTCACGGGCCACGCGCGGCGTTCGACGAGGTCCTCGCCATCCCAGGCTTCGCCCTGGATGTTGCGGCGACGTTCCCGCTGGCCGAGGCCGGAGCCGCGCAGGACCGCGTGCTCGAGGGGCACACCCCGGGCAAGATCGTCATCGTCCCCTGACGGGAGCGTGCCGGGCTCCTCTGAGCGGAGCCCGGCACCGTTCAGTCCTTCGGGCGTGTCAGGGTTTGAAGTCGACTGAAGAAGTCTGCACCGGCCGGCCGCCCTGGGAGCACGGCCCGATATCGACGAGATGATCGCGACGATCGGTCATCCCCAGGCGAGCGAGCACTTCGTCGAGGTCCTCACCCGGCGGGCCGGCGATCTCACCGGGAACGATGGGCGTGCGGCTCAGGCGGGCGTTCGGCCCCACCGTGCGGATGGGCTCGCCGGAGCGCAGCGGTCGCGTGAGGCTGAGCCCGCGGGGCTTCGCGAGCGGGTCCTCCATCGTCTCCTCCTGGGTGCGCGCGACCGCGGCGCCGATGCCGGCGGCGCGCAGGCGCTCGACCCACACCGTCGCGTCGTCGGCGGCGAACGCGGCTTCGAGCCGCCGTTCGACATCGTCCGATCCGACGCGATCCCCGCGATGGCTGTCACCGCCGAGCGGTGCGCATCCGACATCGCGGTGACGACGAAGTCTCGATCCCGCGCGTGGTACAGCCGGTCGAACGGCCCCCAGCCCGGCTCCTCCGCAACGGGCTCATCCCAGACGCGCCCCTCGAAGGCGACCATGTACGGGAGCTGATGGAACGTCGCCGTGTGCGACAACGAGGAGTGTACGGACTGGCCGGTGCCCCCGCGCATACGGTGTACAGCGCCGCGAGTCGCCGCCGCCGAGTTCCCCGCGCCGTAGTCGTTCAGTGCCAGCATCACCATGCCCGGGGTCTCCGGACCGAACCATCGGGTCTGGATTCCCGTCAGCGCCTGTCCCAGCTCCTCCCGGCCACGGTAGGCGCCGCGCGATCCGGTGTGGCCGAAGGCGCTGACACCCACGCGAATGATGTCGGGCCTGCGCTCGCGGTCGGCGGCGTCGCCGATGCCTAGAGCGTGTCCTCTAGGTCATCGGAGCCAGAGGATGATGGTGGCGATGGTGAGTTCGGCGGCGTAGTAGGCGGCGCGTTTGGCGTAGCGGGTTGCGAGGTCGCGGAACTGCTTGAGTCTGGCGAAGCACCGTTC
>NZ_JBKEAY010000235.1:0-12102 GCF_047972865.1 Microbacterium sp. | reverse complement strand
TTCCTGCTCCTATTCTCTCAGACCCGCTCACGGAAGTCTCGGGACTACAGCCCGCGTGCTGGCCCCTCGCGGCGCGGGTCGTGTTCGAAGCGGTCGCGGAGCTGCTGCGCTCGCTCTGCTGCCTGCTGGCGGGCGTGCTCCTGCTCGGCGCGCTTGGCCTCGATGCGTTCCGCCGTTTCGGTGACGGGAAGGCAGCGCAGCTCGTCGGCCTCGGCGCGGATCAGAGCGGCTTGGGTGCGGGAGTCGTGGGCGTGGCGGTGCGGGTTGGTGATGAGCATGCCGAGGTGGTCGCGGCGTACTCGTTCGGCCCCCGTACTCGCTGATCAGCAACGCCATGCGTTCCTGCTCGTGACGCTCCATTCAGAAGAACGGGGGTGGTGTTCGGTTTGGTAGAGAGCGGGAAGCGTGGGCCAGTGGGCTTGGCGGTTGACCGTGAGGGTCTTGGTTGAGGATCTGTATGTGAGTGACTAACATTTGCAGTATGGATCGTTGGGGTCGGACGCATGAGGCGTTGATGCAGGCGGCGTTGGAGCTGTTCACCGAGCGCGGGTATGACGCGACGGGCACGGCTCAGATCGCGGCGCGGGCCGGGGTGAGCGAGATGACGTTGTTCCGGCACTTCTCGTCCAAGGAAGCGTTGTTGCTCGCCGACCCGTTCGATCCACTGATCGCGGAGGCGGTGCGAGCGCGACCGGCCGACGAGCCGCCGATGCGGGCACTGGCCGAGGGCATCCGGCAGACATGGGCCGAGGTCGATGCCGAGAGTATTGCCGCCCTGCGCATCCGTCTGCGGATGGTGGTGGCTGCGACCAGTCTCCGGGGAGCGGTGGAGCGCAACAGTGAGGCGACGATCACCGCCCTGAGCGGTGCGCTTTCGGATCGGGGCGTGACCCCGGCCGCGGCTCGGGTTGCGGCGACTGCGATGATTTCCGGGTTGAGCGTCGCGCTACTGGATTGGGCGCAGTCTGAGCATTCCGCTCCGGGCGACGCGCTGGCCCGCGCTCTCAACGTCCTGGGAGGTGCGGCGAATGCTTGAGTTCCAAAACGTCGGGCTGCGCTTCCGAGGCGGCGCGGGCGTTGAGCATCTCACGTTCCGCGCCCTGCCGGGCGAGATCGTTGCCCTGATCGGTCTGAACGGTGCGGGCAAGACCACGTTGATGCGGCTCGCGCTCGGGATGCTCCGACCTCAGCACGGCACGGTACGACTGTTCGGCGAATCGCTGGAATCTTCCCCGACGTCGTCTTGGGCGGGGGTCGGGGCGTTGATCGAGGTGCCGTTGGCCTACCCCGAGCTGACCGTGCGGGAGAACTTGCGTATCGCCTGCCTCTTGAACGGCAGCGACCCCGACCGGCTCGAGCACTCGCTGGACGCCTGGCGGCCGACCCCGGTCGCTGCTCGCCGATTCCGCCGTCTCTCGCTCGGGAACCGGCAGCGCGTCGGCCTCGCCGCCGCGCTCCAACACGACTCGAGGTTGATCGTGCTGGACGAGCCGAGCAACGCGCTCGATCCCGCGTCGGTGATCCTCCTGCGTGACCAGCTCACCCGCCGTGCCGGAGAGGGTTCGGCCATCCTGGTCAGCAGCCACCACCTGGACGAAGTGGCGCGGATCGCCGATCGCGTGCTGCTGATGAACGCGGGCCGCCTGATCGGGGAACTCGACACCACCGGCCCCGACCTCGAACGCGCGTTCTTCGAGCGCATCCGAGAAGACGACGAACACCATCTGACAGCACGGGAGGTCGCACGATGAACGCGGCGATCCGTGTCGAAGCTCTCAAACTTGTGCGCTCCCCGGTCGGCACGATCGGCACCCTCGCCCTCGTCGCAGGCACGCTCGCGCTGCTGGGCGGGATCACGGTGGCTCTGGCAGACGGCAACCCGGAGCTGACAGCCAAGGCCGGTACCGCGGCGACACTGGACTGGAACGGCCTGCTCGCCAGCGCCGCGCAGATCACCGCCGCCGGAGGACTCCTCGGCTTCGGCGTCGTGCTCTCCTGGATGTTCGGCCGCGAGTTCACCGACGGCACCATCACCGGCCTGTTCGCGCTCCCCGTCAGCCGCAGCCGGATCGCGCTCGCCAAACTCACGGTCTACGCCGCGTGGTCGATCACGGTCAGCGTCGTGCTCACGCTCGGCATCCTCGCCCTCGGACTCCTCCTCGGCTACGGCACCCCGACCGCCGACGACTGGGGAGGTCTCGCCAGGCACGGCGCGCTCACCATGCTCACCGCCGCAATCGCCGTTCCCGTCGCGTGGATCGCCTCCGTGACACGCTCGCTGCTCGCCTCGGTCGGCGGTGCGATTGCCCTCGTCATCATCGCCCAGGTCGGAGCCGTCGCCGGAGCCGGAGGATGGATGCCTCTCGCCGCTCCCGCACTCTGGGCGATGAGCAACGGCACCGCCGTGACTCCTGTCCAGCTCGCCCTCGCAATCGCGGTCGGCATCGTCTTCGCCGCGCTCACCTGCGTTGCGTGGACACGACTCCAACTGGGCCGATAGAGCTCTCCGCTCGCGATGCGTCCATCATATCCACAGGAAGCAGGCTCCGAGTAGCAGTAGCTCGTACCGATACCGGCCGCCGAGAAGTGCCGCCAGCGGCCTACGACCATGTGCGGCTGGTGGTCATCCGTGACGGTTCCACCATTCTCCAAGGCGAATGCGGCTCTTGGCCTACGCCGACCGTGCCGCACTCGACGTGCTCAACAAGACCGCGCCGAAGGCACTCACGAATCGGGCGCGCAAACTCCCCGACCTCAGTAGCTTCGGTACCGGCGCAGGGCACAGCAGCTCCCCGGCGTGCGGGCGCGGCCTCAGCCGGTAGAGCGCTTCTCCCATCGAGAGGTGCATCGGCTCGGGGTGATTTTGGGGTGATTCTGCGGGTGCTCTCCACCGCGCAGCACCACCCAAGAATGAGAGAACCCCTGGCCTGACCAGGGATTCTCTGTGGTGGGCGATACCAGACTCGAACTGATGACCTCTTCCGTGTGAAGGAAGCGCGCTACCAACTGCGCCAATCGCCCGTATGTTGAGGGGGTCGGTGGTCAAGCTTATACGGTGCGTGGCCCGGTCGTGTAATCCCCGCGCGACGGTGGCGCTGTGGCAGCAAGAAGCCCTCGGAATCGCGGGAATCCGAGGGCTTTCTTCGGTGCGCGATACTGGGATCGAACCAGTGACCTCTTCCGTGTCAGGGAAGCGCGCTACCGCTGCGCCAATCGCGCCTGTACAGGCTTGTTCAGTTGAGAGTGGAGGTGGCGACGGGATTCGAACCCGTGTAAACGGCTTTGCAGGCCGGTGCCTAGCCTCTCGGCCACGCCACCGTGTGAGTTCGACCCACGTGTCGTGGTCCTTCCGAAGAAGAACCCCCGCACTCGAGCGGATGACGAGACTCGAACTCGCGACCCTCACCTTGGCAAGGTGATGCGCTACCAACTGCGCTACATCCGCGTGCTCCCGGATCGGCCGGGCGCGTCAATGACTTTATCCCACGATTGCCCGTGTGCCAAACCGTGACGTGCTGTGTTGCGGGGCTCAACGACGGCGGGGTTGCATCCGGCAGAGCGCCGGTTCGGTGGGTTCTGCTGAGGCGGGCTCGCGGCTGTGGATAATCCTGAACCCCCGGGGCCCGGATTTGCGAGGATTCGGGGATGAGCCTGGCATTCGCGACACCGGAACCGGTGGTGTCCTCCGTCGCAGAGCGGGTGCGTGATCGGCTCCGTGAAGAACAGACCGACCCCTCCCGCGACGTCGCGCGAGCCACCCTCGTCGCCGAGGCGGAAGTACGCCGTCACAACGACTTCGCGCTGGCCCGCGGCATCGAGCCGATCGACGACGAGGCTGGGTGCGTGCGAGAGATCCTCGCTATGGTGGCCGGTTTCGGTCCGCTGCAAGCGCTCTTGGACGACCCGGAGGTCGAAGAGATCTGGATCAACTCTCCCGACCGCATTTACGTCGCTCGACACGGTCGGAGTGAGCGTGCACCGTTGGTGCTGACGGACGCCTCCGTGCGCGACCTCGTGGAGCGGATGCTGCACTCCACCGGCCGGCGCGTCGACCTCAGCCAGCCCTTCGTCGACGCATCCCTGCCCGACGGATCGCGCCTCCACGTGGTCATTCCCGACGTCACCCGCCGGCACTGGGCGGTGAACGTGCGGAAGTTCTTGCGTGCGTACCGGGGCCTCGATGACCTGGTGCGCGCCGGGTCGCTCGACGGCGGCGGCGCAGAACTGCTCGCGCGGGCGATGGCCGAGGGACGCAGCGTGCTCGTCTCGGGCGCGACCCACAGCGGCAAGACCACGCTGCTGGCCGCCATGATCGGCGCGTGCCCCGCCGACCACCGCGTCGTGACGGTGGAGGAGACTTTCGAACTTGATGTGCGCGCGGCGGACACCGTCGCGCTCCAGGGGCGTCAGCCCAGTCTGGAGGGCACCGGCGAGATCAGCCTGCGCCGCCTGGTCAAAGAGGCGCTGCGGATGCGGCCCGACCGTCTCGTGGTGGGTGAAGTGCGCGATGCCGAGGCGCTCGACCTGCTCTTGGCCTTGAACACGGGCGTTCCGGGCGCCGCGACCATTCACGCCAACTCGGCCCATGAGGCGCTGCGCAAGCTCGCGGCGTTGCCCCTGCTGGCGGGCCGGAACATCGACTCGGGCTTCGTCCTCCCGGCGATCGCAGCGAGCGTCGACATGGTGGTCCACTGTGTGCGGGACAAGGACGGCCGTCGTCGCGTGTCGGAGATTGTCGAGACCACCGGGGCGCTGGACGGGGACCGGGTGTCGACGCGACCGATCTGGGGTGGGGGCCGCTCGTGACCGTGGTGTGGGGTGCGATGCTCGCGGCCGGGATCCTGCTCATCTGCTCGCCGTGGCTGTGGCCCGCGCGGGAGAGACAAGAACCGCGAACCATGCCGGGATGGCTGACGCAGACGCTGGCGGCGGCCGGCTTCGCGCACACACCGGGCGGCCGCTGGGTCGTGATCTCGCTCGGCGCGGGTGTGGTCGCCGGGGCCGTCGCGTTCCTGGTGACTTCCCTTCCGGTGGTCGCCGCCGTTGCCGCGGTGGCCGGACTCGTGGGACCTTTCGTCTGGTTGCGGGGCCGAGCACGACGGCTTCGACGCGCACGTCGGGCGCTGTGGTCCGATGTGTGCGATCTGCTCATCGCCTCGATCCGCTCCGGCCAGTCGTTGCCGGATGCTGTGGCGGCGCTGTCGACCTCGGCGCCCCAGGCGTTACGGCCCGCCTTCATCGTGTTCGCGGGCGACTTGGCGGCATCCGGTCACTTCGACTCGGCCATCCTCCGCGTGAAGGCGCAACTGGCCGACCCGGTGGCCGACCGCATCGTGGAGACGCTGCGCATGGCTCGTCAAGTGGGCGGGACCGAACTCACCGCGGTGCTGCGAGCACTGTCCGGCGCGGTGCGCGCGGAAGCCTCGCTCCGGGCGGAGGTCGAGGCGCGGCAGTCGTGGATTCGGGGTGCCGCCGTGCTCGGTGTCGTCGCGCCGTGGGTCATCCTCGTGCTGCTGGCGCTGCGGCCCGAGGGAGCCCAGGCGTACGCCACGCCGGAGGGCGCCACGGTCGTCCTGGTCGGCGCGGTGATCTCGGTGGTGGCGTTCCGTCTCATGCTGCGGGTGGGTCGTCTGCCGGAGCCGCGGCGGTGGTTCGGATGATCGGGGCGCTCACCGACGCCGCCGTGTCGATCGTGCTCGGGGGAGCCCTCGCGGCCGGGATCCTGCTGCTGGCGATGAAGCTGCCACGCTGGTCCGCGCCGTCGTTGTCGCGCCGGATCGCGCCCTACGTGCGCGAGGTCACCGACCCACAGGGGCTCACCCCGCTGCGCGCTCCGGTGATCGCCTGGCGGGAACGTGGACTGCGGTTGATCGGCCGGATCGGCGGTGCCGAAGCGGTGCAACGTCGGATGTCACAGGCCGGGTGGCGACTCGACGCAACCGTGTTCCGGGGGCGCCAACTCGGCTGGACCATCGCGGGCGTCGTCGTCGGTGGCCTCGTTGCGGTCGCCCTGACAATTCTCGGGCGTGGCTCTCCGGGGCTGATTCTGCTGCCGCCGGTGCTCGGGTTCGTCGCCGCCGGCGGCTACGACGTGCGCCTGACGATGGCCGCACGGGCTCGTGTGGCGCGCGTCGAGGAGGAACTCCCCACGATTCTGGAGTTCATCGCGTTGTGTCTTGCCGCCGGCGAGGGGCTGCGCGATGCGCTCCGACGTGTCGGGGAGGTCGGTTCTGGGGAACTCACCGCCGAGATCCGCGCGGTCGTGCTCGCCACCGGCACCGGTTCCACCATGACAGACGCGCTCGCGTCGATGAGCCGGCGGGTTGATCTGCCCGCACTCTCGCGCTCGGTCGATCACCTCATCGCGGCGGTGGAACGCGGCGCGCCGCTCGCGCAAGTCTTGCAGGCCCAAGCGGTCGACGCCCGCGAAGAGGCCAAGCGGGTGCTGATCGAACAAGCCGGGCGGAAGGAGATCCAGATGCTGCTGCCACTGGTGTTCCTGATCCTGCCGCTGTCGGTGCTGTTCGCGGTCTTCCCCGGCATCGTGATGCTGCGGCTGGGGCTGGGATGACAACCGAAGGAGAGGAGGTCGCGATGCTACGCGACACATGGGGGCGGCTCCGTGCCGGCTGGGAGCTGGTCTGGCGTGACGAGCGAGGAGACGTGCCGGGGTGGGTGCTCATCACACTCATGACCGCGGGGCTCGTCGTGGTCATCTGGGCGGTGGCGGGGCCCGCATTGTCGGGCCTGTTCGAACAGGCGATCGATCGCGTCAGCGGGTTCTGAACCCGATGCGGCGGATCGTGCGCGACGACGATGGGTCGACGCCCGTCGAGTTCGTGTTGGTCGGCGCGCTGCTGACCGCGTTGACCCTCGCGGTGATTCAGCTGGGTGTCGCGTTGTACGTGCGAAACGTCGTGCACGACGCGGCCGTGGAAGGCGCGTACTACGCAGCCCTCGCGGACACGACGTTGGGTGAGGGGGTGGAGCGGGCTCGCCGGATCGTCGCGACGACTGTCGGCGAAGACGTCATCGACGAGGTGACCGTGCGTGAGTCGACGGCCCTGGGTGGGCGGACCACCGAGGTGACGATCGTTGCTGATCTGCCGCTGTTCGGACTGCTCGGGGTGCCGCGGGCGATGGAGGTGACCGGCCGTGCTCCGATGGAGAGCTTCGATGGCTGACGACGAGGGGACGGCGTCATTGGAGTTCATCCTCGTCGGCGTCGTGATGCTCGTACCCCTGGTCTACCTCGTCGTGACGCTGGGGCTGATCCAAGGGCAGGCGCTGGGAGTGGAGGCTGCCGCGCGCCACACCGCGCGGGCGGTGGCCACCGCATCCGGTGTCGACGCAGCGGACGAGCGCGCCGAACGGATTCTGGCGGCGGTCGCCGACGAGTACGGCATCGACCCGGCGACGATGCAGGTCGACGTGTCGTGTGTTGGTGGGGGGCCGTGCCCCGCCGCCGGGCAGACTCTCACCGTGACCGTCACGGCGTCGGTGGCGTTGCCCTTGGTTCCGCCGGTCCTCGGACTGGACCGGGCGGCCCGGGTGCCGATCGAGGCGATGTCGGTGCAGAAGGTGTCGCGAGCATGGACCGGTTGATGCGTGAGGAAGACGGGAGTGTGCTGCCGCTCACCCTCGGGTATGTGTTGCTGGCCATTGTGCTGATCCTCGTGACCGTCGATGCGACGAGCCTGTATCTGGCGCACAAGCGCGTCGAGGCGATCGCCGACGCGGCGGCGCTGGCGGGGTCGGACGGTTTCGACATCGCCGCCGGTGCTGGCGAACCGAGCACCCGGCTGACCGACGCGGAGGTCACCGCGCAGGCACAGGCGATCGTGGATGCCTACGGGAGCGCCTGGTTGGTGGCCGCCAACGCCCCGGACGGCACCTCGGCGCGCGCCACCGTGGCGACGACATGGTACGCCCCGATCATGTCGGTGTTCGTGCCGGAGGGCGTGTCCCTGCAGGCCACCGCGACCAGCCGGTCCGCCCTGCGCTGACTGTGCAGCGGTGCACATCGGGGCCGAGACGACAGTGCGGGTATCGAGACCGCGCGCAAAACGCGCGGTCTCGATACTGCCGGTGCGGTTTCGCGGGTGGGGGTCGGGGACGGCGGGGGTCAGCGGGGGCGGGGGACGTAGCGGGGGACCCAGCGGACGAATCCCCACGCGCCGAGCAGGCCCACCACGCCCATCAGTCCCGTCGCGATCGGGAGCGAGGCGACGGCGGTCACCGCGGAGACCAGCATCGGACCCGCGGCACCGCCCGCGTCGGTGATCGTTCGCCACGACCCGAGGAACGCGGCCGGGTCGTCCTGCGGAGCGACGTCGGCTCCGAGGGTCAGCAGGATGCCGCTGGACAGGCCGTTGCCAACCCCCAGCACCGCAGCGAACATCGCGAACCACATCGCTGCGTCGGGCAGGTCGTGCGTGAACGACATCGCCAGGAATCCGGCGCCCATCATCAGCATGGCCGGCAACGCTGCCCACAGTCGCCCGAACCGGTCCATCACCTGGCCGCTCGCGTAGAACAGCGCGAAGTCGATCGCGCCGTAGATGCCGACCACCAGCGCGATCGTCTGGCTGTCCAGCCCGATCGACACCCCCCACAGCGGAAGCACCATCTGGCGCACCGAGCGCAGCGCCGACAGCGATGCGGCCGCCACCCCGAGCCGGGCCAGCACGCCGCGGTGCCGCACCATCTGGGCGAACACGCCGCGGCGCTCGCGCGTCGGGATCGAACCGCTCACCGGCTCCCCGGTGTCCTCCACCACGCGCGCCTCGCGGCGCGGGCGCACGACCACCCGCTCGAGGTCCGGCCCGAACGAGACGAGAAGGATGACCACCACCAGACACGCCCCGAAGAACCACACCGCGGCATCCTCTCGTCCGAACAGCGCCAGCAGCGCGGCCGTGACGAACGGCCCCACGAACATCCCCAGCCGGAACGACCCACCCAGCAGTGACAGGGCCCGCGCCCGGAAGGCGAGGGGCACGCGTGTCGTCATGAACGAGTGCCGGGCCAGGCCGAACACCGCGGCGCAGAATCCGATCACGAAGACGGATGCCGCCAGCAGCGCCAGCGACGGCGCGAAGATCAATCCCATGGTCCCGACGAGCGCCACCAGCCCGCCGCCGGCCATCGTGAGCCGTTCGCCGAAGCGCGCTACGGCCCATCCGGCCGGGATGTTTCCGCACAACTGTCCGACCACGAGCGCTGTTGCCACCAGCGCCGCCGTCGCAACGTCCGCGCCGAGTCGTGCGGCGAGCACCGGCAGCAGCGGGAGCACGGCACCCTCTCCCAGCGCGAACAGCGACGTGGGTCCGTAGATCATCGGGGCCAGGCGCCACAGCATCTTTCCGATCGGATCGGGATCGTGGGAGTCTGCGGAGTCGCGGGCCGTCACGGCTTCCAGGTTAGTCTGGAGTGTCATGCTTGAATTCGATCCCGCCGCCGATATCCAGGCCCTCCGCGCCACGTTCACCGAGATCAAGGCCGTGGTCGACGTCGACGCGCTGTCGGCCGAGATCGCACATCTCTCCGAAGAGGCCGGGGCTCCCGACCTGTGGGACGACGTCGAGCAGGCGCAGAAGGTCACCAGCGCCCTCAGCCACCGGCAGGCCGAACTCAAGCGCGTTACCGAGGTGGAACAGCGCCTCGACGACCTCGACGTGCTCGTGGAGCTCGCCCAGGAGATGGACGACGAAGAGACCGCCGCCGAGGCGCGGCGCGAGATCGTGGCGCTGCAGGACACCATCGGACAGCTCGAAGTGCAGACACTGCTCGACGGCGAGTACGACGACCGTGCTGCCGTGGTCACCATCCGTTCGGGCGCGGGCGGCGACGACGCCACCGACTTCGCGGAGATGCTGCTGCGCATGTACCTGCGTTGGGCGGAACGCCACGGTTACAGGACGAAGGTCATGGACACCTCGTACGCGGAGGGCGCCGGCATCAAGTCGGCCACGTTCGAAGTGGATGCCCCCTACGCCTACGGCACGCTCTCGGTGGAGGCGGGAACGCACCGTCTCGCGCGGATCAGCCCGTTCGGATCGGCCGACAAGCGGCAGACGAGTTTCGCCGCCGTCGAAGTCATCCCGGTCATGGAGGAGGCGCAGGAGGTCGACATCCCCGAGACCGACATCCGCGTCGACGTGTTCCGCTCCTCCGGCCCCGGCGGGCAGTCCGTCAACACGACCGACTCCGCGGTGCGCTTGACTCACCTTCCCACCGGCATCGTGGTGTCGATGCAGAACGAGAAGAGCCAGATCCAGAACCGCGCCGCGGCGATGCGCGTGCTGCAGACCCGCCTACTGCTGCTGAAGAAGGAAGAGGAAGCCGCCAAGAAGAAGGAACTGGCCGGCGTCATCACCGCGAGCTGGGGCGACCAGATGCGCTCCTACTTCCTCTACGGGCAGCAACTGGTCAAGGACCTGCGCACCGGCTACGAGGTGGGTACTCCATCGGCGGTGTTCGACGGCGACCTGGACGGATTGATCGCCGCGGGGATCCGCTGGCGCAAGCGCAAAGACGACGACTGACAGCGATTATCTCGTCGGCAGCTCGACGAACGCGAAGTCGGCGAAGACCCCTGCGTGCAAACGCAGCACGCCCGCGTCCCCGTCCGGGATGATGACGACGACATTGCCCGTCGCGTGGGTGCCCGGAGATAACTCGGCCGCTACGAGCATCGGCTCAGGTGGGAGCACGGTCGCGCGCGGCATCAGTTCCCCCTCGGCGGTGATGTATTCGACATCGATGAACGCGCCGAGCCCGGTGTCGTCGCCGGTGTAGGTCACCGTCACGTTGACAACGGCGTACGACGTCCCGGCCGCGGGTGCCTCGTTCGAATTGAACGCGTCGGTCACCTCGTCGTCGGCGTCGAAGGTGATGCTGTTCACGACGACGTCGTAGTCATCGCCGCTGATGACCTCGCCCAGCGGCACGGGGTTGTCTCGGCTGCCGCCCGGCTCGGTCGAGGGGGCGTCCTCGGTGGCATCGCTCGGCTCCGCCTGCGGCGAGACCACAGTCGATCCCTGGAACGCGTCGTTCATCGCAGCGGCCACCGTGATGAACATGATCGTCACACCGATGACGGCGCCGACGGCCGCGACCACCATTCCGGTGATCCCGGGCCATTTGGCACCCTTCAGGAACAGGGCCACCAGCGAGAGGACGAAGCCGACCGGCAACAGGATCCAGCCGACGATCGCGGCGGCGGGGATGCACGCGAAGACGCACCCGACGACGGCGACGGCCAGGCCGACGATTCCGAGCACGTGCGGCTTCGTCGCCCGTGTCACCGGCGCGTATGCGGCGGCGGGCGGTGCCGTCGTGTCGGGTGCCGTCGCATACGGCGGCAGGATGGGCTGGTGTGGCGGCACCGGTCGTTGCGGCGTGACGGCATACGGGGGCGTGATGCTCGGGTGCGTCGCGGCGGCGATCGGCGCGGTGCCGCCGGGCGCGGCTGTGAGGTTCTCCGGTGCCGCGTGGGCCGCGAACGGTGCTGTCTCGGCTACGGCCGCGGCCGTCTCCGCTGCCGGGTCGGGGGCGACGGGTGCCGGTTCGGGTGTGACGGATGCGGGCTCGGGGGCGACGGGTGCCGGGTCGGGTGCGACGGGTGCGGGCTCGGGCGTGGCGTGTGCTGCGCCCGGCGCGACCGGCGGCACCACGGGCGTGGCCGGCGCTGTCACTGCGACGATCGGTGCCTCCGCGGTGGATTGCTGGAGCGCGGTGGATTGCTGAGGCACAGGGGCGGGCGGCGCGACGTGCGCGGTCCACCGCCATCCGTCCCACCAGCGCAGGGCGCCGGAACCGTCGTCGTACCACCCGGGTGGCGTGCTCATGTGTCTCCCCCTCTGCGGCGACGTGTGCCCCGCTGATATGCCGTGCGGCGTCGAGTACACCGCGGAGCGTCCGGGCCAGCCTATCCGTGCGCGACTGAGATGTGTCTGACTTAATGAGGCATTCGCGGGTGGAAATACCCAGCCACTCGCGGTGCGTGTTCATGGTTGGGTTTCCTTCTGTGTTCGACGGTACTCGATCCGGTTGCGGCGTGCTCGGTCGAGTCCGTCGCGGCGGGCTTACCGGATCGTC
>NZ_JBKEAY010000161.1:0-5669 GCF_047972865.1 Microbacterium sp. | reverse complement strand
ACCGGCGCGGGGGTCGGGGCGGCGGCCGGGGTCGCCGCGGGTTGTGCCGCCGGGGCGGCGACCGGAGCGGCACTGGGCTTCGCGCTCGGCTTCGCCCCCGGCTTGGGAGCGGGCGCCGGCTTCGCGCCGGGAGTCGGAACGGCCGCCGGCGTGTGCGCCGACGCCGTGTCGGGGGCGGCTTTGGCCTGGGCCGCCTGGGCCGCCGCGGCCTTGCTGGCACCGGCGGCCTCGAGAGCCGCGCGCAGCTTTCGGGCCACGGGGGGTTCGATCGTCGACGACGGACTCTAGACGAACTCGCCGAGTTCCTTCAGCTTCGCAAGCGCGACCTTGCTGTCGACGCCGAGCTCGGAAGCGATCTCGTGTACGCGTGGTTTTGCCACAATTCTCCTGTCTGGGGCCCACCCCGGACAGGGCGGACCATTACGTGCGGACGGGACTCATTTCGAGCCGTTCACTTTGTGTCCATAGCCGTTCAGCCGTTTCGCTGGTCTTGTATCGGTCCGTGCTGTGAGCAACTGAGGATTCAGCGTCCCCGCAACACGCAATGCGCGTCCGAACACGCGGCGCCGGATGGCGGCGTCCACGCAGGCGTCCGTGTCATGCACCCACGCACCCCGACCCGGTAGGACGGGAGGCTCATCCGGGATGAGTTCGCCGTTGCGGGCGACGACCCTCAGCAAGGAGGATCGCGGGGCACGTGCGCGGCATCCCACGCACGTTCGAACGGGTTCCATCCTACCCCGTTACGCGCCCTCCAAGATCGAGTCCGGCTGGATGTCGATCTTGGCGCCGGTGAGCTTGGCCGCCAGACGTGCGTTCTGCCCTTCCTTACCGATCGCCAGCGACAGCTGGTAGTCGGGAACGAGGGCACGCACGGCCTTGGTGTCGGCGTCCAGAACGAAGCTGGAGGTGACCCTCGCCGGGGACAACGCGTTGGCGACGAAGGTCGCCAGGTCGGGGTCGTGGTCGACGATGTCGATCTTCTCCCCGCCCAGTTCTTCGGTCACGGCACGGACGCGGCGGCCGAGTTCGCCGATGCACGCGCCCTTCGCGTTGATGGAGGGGTCGTTGGCGGCGACGGCGATCTTGGTGCGGTGCCCTGCCTCGCGCGCCAGCGAGACGATCTCGACGAGCCCGGCTGCGATCTCGGGGACTTCGAGGGCGAACAGCTTGCGCACCAGGCCCGGGTGGGTGCGCGAGACCGTGATGGAGGGGCCTTTGGTCCCCTTCGACACTGAGGTGACGTAGACGCGCAGCCGCGACCCGTGTGGGTACTCCTCCCCCGCTACCTGCTCCTCGGGCGGCAGGATCGCCTCGACACTGCCCAGGTCCACGTGCACCATGCGGGGGTTCGGCCCCTGCTGGACGACACCGGCGACGATGTCGCCCTCCTTGCCGCGGAACTCCCCGAGCACCGCGTCGTCGGCGATGTCGCGCAGCCGCTGACTGATGACCTGCTTGGCGGCGAACGCCGCGATACGGCCGAAGTCGTCGGGCGTGCTCTCCTCTTCTCCGATCACGGCGCCGTCATCGTCGAGGACGGGGACGAACACCGCGACGTGACCGGACTTCTGGTCGAGCTGAGCGCGGGCGCCGTGCGGCGCATCGCCGTCGGGAGAGGTGTGCTTGGCGTATGCGGTGAGAATCGCCTGCTCGATGATCGCGACCAGTTCGGCGAACGGGATGTCCTTCTCGCGCTCGATGTTCCGCAGCAGTCCGAGATCGATGTCCACGGGGACCTCCCTTTTCACTTCTCACCGCCGGCGCATCACGGCGGCATCCCGTAAACGTTACCCGATTCGCTCCCGCCCCGCCCCTCGCTCACCGTCCGGATCCGCAGCCGAGTCCAAGGCGTTGATCGCCCGGATGAGACGGTGCAACTCACCCACCTGGAACTGGTCGGGCTGCAGGACCAATCGCGGCAGCTCCAGCCGGTCGCCGTCCTCCCGTTCGGGCTGCAACGGGCCGCGGCTCTCGATGCGGCCGACCGCCAGGAGCGTGCCGAACCTCGTGTTCAGGTCGTCGACCTCGGCGGGCGTCGGGGTCCGGCGCACGCGCAGCACCAACCGCGCCCCCACCCACCGCAGCGAGTCGTAGTTGCGCCAGAAGCCGGCGATCTCCTCCGCGGCCGCCTCCACCGAGTCGGTGACGCGCACGCGATCGAAGTCGCCGGGCGAGATCACCCCGGCGGGGACGAGGTGGTCGTCGACGTAGCCGCGCAGCCCCGTCCAGAACGTGCCGCCCGGCTCATCGAGCAGCACGATCGGGGCGGGCTCGGCCTTGCCGGTCTGCTGCAGGGTGAGCAACTCGAACATCTCGTCGAGGGTGCCGAAACCGCCCGGGACGCATACGAACCCCTGCGATTCCTTCACGAGCATGAGTTTGCGGGTGAAGAAGTACTTCATGGCGACGTTGTTCGCACCGGCGGCGATGACCGGGTTCGGCTTCTCCTCGAACGGCAGCCGGATCGACACCCCCAGCGAGCGCCGGGGCCCGGCGCCTTCGGCGGCGGCCTGCATGATGCCGGGCCCGGCCCCCGTGACGACCATCCAGCCGCGGTGGGCGAGGGCACGGGCGACCCCCGACGCCTGCCGGTACAGCATCGAGTCGGGTTTCGTGCGTGCCGAGCCGAACACGGTGACCTTGGGAACCTCGCGATACGGCGCGAACAAGTCGAACGCGGCGCGCATCTCGGTGAGTGCCGCCGAAGTGATCTTCAGGTCGAGGCGGTCGGCGTGATCGATGCCGAGCCCGACCCCCGTGGTGAGGATGCGGCGGATCAGGTCGGCGTCGGCGGTGATGCCGACCTCGGCGATCAGCGCGTCGGCGGCGGCGGTCAGCTCGGGCGGGACGGGGGCCGCAGCGGGTGGTGCCATGTGCTCAGCCTGCCACGCCCGGCGAACAGCCGGTGGCCGCGGGGTGAACGATCCGCGCCGAGATCAGGCGAGCGCGGCGACGGCCTCCGCGGCGGGGAGCACACGGCGCTGTCCGCTGCGCCGGTCCCACACCTCCACCTCGCCGTCGGCCGCACCTCGGCCGACGATCAGGATGCGCGGCACGCCGACCAGCTCCGCGTCGCCGAACTTGACGCCGGGCGACACCTTGGGACGGTCGTCGTACAGCACCTCCAGTCCCGCCGATTCGGCCTCGTCCGCCAGTCGCTCGGCCAGCTCGAAGGCCACGGCATCTTTGCCGGTGGCGACGATGTGGACGTCGAACGGAGCGACCGATGCCGGCCACACCAGCCCCTTCTCGTCGTTGTTCAGTTCAGCGAGGATCGCGAGGATGCGGGTGACACCGATGCCGTACGAGCCCATCGTGACGGTCACGCGCTTGCCGTTCTCGTCGAGCACCTGCAGTCCCAGGGTCTCGGCGAAGAAGCGCCCCAGCTGGAACACGTGCCCGATCTCCATGCCGCGGGCCAGTTCCACCGGACCGGAGCCGTCCGGCGCGGGGTCGCCGGCGCACACGCTGGCCACCTCGACGAACCCGTCGGCACCGAAGTCACGACCGGCCACGACGGAGTGCGCGTGGGTCTGATCGACGTTGGCGCCGGTGATCCACGCCGTACCGTCGACGACGCGTGGGTCCAGCAGGTAGCGGATGCCGGTGGCCGACTCCTCGCCGAGCACCGCGCCGGCGGCCGACCACGGCCCGATGTACCCCTTCACCAGCAGCGGGTGACGTTCGAAGTCCTCCACGGTGGCGGCCTCCACGACCGCCGGCGCGAACGCGACTTCGGCGCGCTTGTCGTCGACGTCGCGGTCGCCGGGGATGCCCACGACGACCAGTTCACGTCGCTCATCGGGGTGGGTGAGGGCGAGGACGACGTTCTTGAGCGTATCGGCGGCGGTGTAGGTGCCCTCCAGGTGCGCGTTGCAGTGCGCGACCAGGGTCTCGATCGTCGGGGTGTTCGGTGAGTCGAACGGCACCGGTGCACCCGCCGGGTCGAACGGGATCGGCGCGGGCGGGGTGGTCGTGAAGGCCTCGACGTTGGCCGCGTAGCCCCCTGCGGAGCGGACGAAGGTGTCCTCACCGACCGGCGTGGGGTGCAGGAACTCCTCGCTGCGGGCGCCGCCCATCAACCCGTTGTCGGCGGCGACGATGACGTACTCCAGTCCCAGCCGCTGGAAGATGCGCTCGTAGGCGTCGCGCTGGGCCTGGTAGGAGGCGTCCAGCCCTGCGTCGGTGTGGTCGAACGAATACGCGTCCTTCATCGTGAACTCGCGTCCGCGCAGCAGTCCGGCCCGCGGCCGGGCCTCGTCGCGGTACTTGTCCTGGATCTGGTAGATCGTCAGCGGAAGGTCCTTGTACGAGGCGTAGAGGTCCTTCACCAGCAAGGTGAACATCTCCTCGTGCGTCGGCGCGAGCAGGTAGTCCGCTCCGCGGCGATCGTGCAGCCGGAAGATGCCATCGCCGTAGGAGGTCCAGCGCCCGGAGGCCTCGTACGGCTCGCGCGGGAGCAGCGCCGGGAAGTGCACCTCGAACGCCCCCGCGACGGCCATCTCCTCGCGGATCACGGCCTCGATCTTCGCCTTCACCCGCAGGCCCAACGGGAGCCAGGTGAACACGCCGGGGGCGGCGCGGCGAATGTAGCCGGCACGGACCAGCAGCTTGTGGCTGGTGACCTCGGCATCCGCCGGGTCTTCACGGAGCGTGCGGAGGAAGTAGCGGGAGAGACGGGTGACCACGAGCCACAAGCTTAGCCGCGCGCGTGCACGCCGATGAGGTCACTCCGCCAGCGCGGCCAGGACGTCTGCGACGACGACCGCGGGATCGGCGTCGGGGTCGAGGTACCCGGTGTCGACGACGAGCAGATTCGTCCCGTCGGTGGACACGACGCGGGTCTCGCCGAGCACCTCGGCGGTGACGGCGGCCCGAGCCCCGGCGACCTCGATCTCGGTCGGCCCGGCGAGCGCGGTGACATACGCGTCCCACGCATCCGCGCCACCGGGATACGCCCAGATCTGAATGCCGCGCGCGGCGCCGGAGGCATCGAAGCCCGACCACTGGCACGGCCCGATCGCGCTGCCGGCGGCACGTCCGATGGCGGCGTCGACGTCTTCACCGCCATCGACGGGGAAACCGGGATCGTAGGCGTCCAGTCCGAGGGCGGCGGGCAGATCCACAGCGGCCGCGACGGCGGGGCAGTCGGTGCGCCACCACGCGTCAGTCACGCTCGCACGGGTCCCGCGGGCCGCCGCCAACGACACCGACACGGCTTCGGCGGCCGCCGACAGCTGCGCCGGTGGTTCTTCCCACGGGCCCCCGGTAGCGGTGGACATCGTCACGAGCGCCCACGCCGGCTCCGCGTCGACGGCGACGCGGCACCCGTTCGCGTCGTAGTCGAAGCTCTCGCACACCGGTGCGGCGTACTTCTCGGCGGTGGCGAGATCGATCACGCCCGCCGGATAGGCGAGCACCGAGAGCACACCGGCGTCCCCCGTCCACCGGCAACGGAGCCCGCCGAGCGTGGCGATGTGCGGCGCGGCCACCGTGTCGGGCACCGCGTGCGCGTCGCCGAGGACCTGATCGACCTCCGGCGGCGGCAGCAGGCCATCGCACGATCCGCCGTACAGGATGACGGCGGCGGTGGGCGTGGCGGCCTCGGTGGGCGTCGGTTGGGTCGCGGGCGTGGGCGACCGGGTGGGCGAGGGCGTCGGCGACGG
>NZ_JBKEAY010000109.1:0-44516 GCF_047972865.1 Microbacterium sp. | reverse complement strand
TGGATTTCATCCGCTTCGACGACGACTTCGTGCTCGCCAAGATGTATCCGCCGAAGTTCATCCGCGGCGTGGGCCTGAACGAATCGGGTGTGCGCACGAAGTACAACGTGACGGTCGTGGGCGTGAAAAGTCCCGGCAAGCCGTTCCGCTACGCCGAGGCCGACACGATCGTCACCAACCACGACCTCATCATCGCCTCGGGCACGAACTCCGATATCGAGCGGTTCGCGGCCCTCGACCGCTGAGCCGGCCGCGGCACCGGGCGGCCGGGCGGGCGCGTCACAGCAGCTGCGCGAACCTCTCCACGCGCGCGGTGGTTCCGAGGATCAGGATGCGGTCACCCTCGTGCAGAACCGTCTCGTTGTCGGCGTTCTGCCACAGCCCCACGCTCGGCTTGAACGCGGCGATCGTGATGCCGTGGTCGCTGCGCAGGCTGGTGTCGCCGAGGCGCTTGCCCCACAGGTGCGACGGCGCGACGATCTTGGCGAGCGAATACCCATGCTCGACCTCGAGGTAGTCCATCGCCGCCCCCCGCACCAGGTGCGCCACCCGGCGCCCCATCTCGCGTTCCGGGTAGATGACGTGATGCACACCGAGCTGCTCCAGGATGAGGCCGTGCTGTTGATTCACCGCCTTGGCCCAGATGACGCGGACCTTCAGCTGCAGCAGGAGCGAGGCGGTGAGGATGGATGCCTGCACGTCGTCGCCAATGGCGATCACGACACGGTCGAACTCGTGCACGGACAGCTGACGGAGCACCTCCTCCCGCGTCGAGTCCGCGCGCACCACCTGCGTGAGCACGCCGTTGAACGACTGCACGAGCTCTTCGTCGCGGTCGATGCCGAGCACTTCGGTGCCGGAGGCCATGAGTTCCTCAGCCAGCGCTGCTCCGAATCGGCCGAGCCCGACGACCACAGCGGAGTCGGCCTCGGCGATGCGCCGGGACGTGTCGGCGAACAACGAGAACTTAACCAATGGCGGGCCTCTCTTTCGGGAATTCGTAGAGGATGCGGCGACGGCGCAGAGCCAGCGCGGAGCCGAGGGTGAGCGGCCCGAGCCGCCCGAGGAACATCAACAGCGCGAGGATCACGTCGGCCGCGGGCGGCAGATCGGGGGTGATGCCGGTGGACAACCCCACGGTGCCGAACGCGGAGACCGCTTCGAACAGCACCCGGTCGAAGTCGAGCCCGGTGATGACCATGAGCGCGATCACAGCGGTTATGATCGCGCCGATCGCCATCAGGACGACCGCGATCGCCTGTCGGTGCACCGCCCGTGAGAGGCGCTTGCCGAAGATGTTGACGGCTCCCTCGCCGCGCAGTTCGGTGAGCAGGATGAACAGCAGCACCGCGAACGTCGTCACCTTGATGCCGCCGGCGGTGCCGGCGGGGCCGCCGCCGATGAACATCAAGACGTCCATGCCGACCCATGTCTCGTCGTGCATCCGGCCGATGTCGACCGAGTTGAATCCGGCGGTGCGTACCTGCACGGCGTGGAAGAAGCCGATAAGCACCCGGCTCCACGGGTCTCGTTCGCCGAGAGTGTCCGGGTTCGACCATTCCAGCGCCGTGATGTACACGGTGCTCAACAGGAGAAGCGTCGCGGTCACCGACAGCACCAGCTTGGTGTTCATGGTCCAGTGCAGCGGACGACGCCATTCGCGCCGCAACTGGATGAGCACCGGGAATCCGAGTCCGCCGATGATGATCGAGGCACAAATCGGCAAGCAGATCCACGGGTCCGCCGCGAAGCGGATGAGGTTGTCGCTGTACAGTGCGAAACCAGCGTTGTTGAACGACGACACCGCGTGGAACAGGCCGTGCCAGGCCGCCTTCCCCGCGTCGTACCCGTATCCGGTGATCAAGCGCACGAACAGCAGCGCGGCAACCGTGAGTTCGACGAGCAGTGAGATCAGCAAGATGCTGCGCACCACGCGGCGCACGTCGTCGAATCCCACCGCGCGACTCTCGGCGGCGGTGTTGAGGCGGGCGCGCACGCTGACACGACGCGCAACGACCAGGCCGATCAGGGTGGCGCACACCATGATGCCCAGGCCCCCGGTCTGGATGAGCAGCATGATGACGACCTGCCCGAACGCACTCCAGTGCGTCTCGGTATCGAGCACCGTCAGCCCGGTGACGCAGACGCTGGAGGTGGCCGTGAACAGCGCATCGATGAACGACGTTCCACGCCCGTCGGCGGTCGAGATGGGGAGCAGAAGCAGCCCCGTGCCGACCGCGATGACGGCCGCGAAACCCGCCACGACCACCTGAGCGGGGTGGGGGCTGAGAATGCGGACACGCCGCGTGTTCACGACGTCACGAGTGGCCACGAATGAGAACACTACGCCGTTGCGGTGACCGCGCAACAGATTCCTTCCGCGGTGTCGCGCCCGGCTCAGCTGCCCTGGGCGAGCTCGCGGGCCCGGGCCAGCGCGGCATCGGCGGCGGCGGCGAACACGGCATCCAGCCCGGCACTGTGCAGCACCGCGATCGCGCGCTCGGTGGTGCCGCGAAGGCTCGTCACCCTGCGACGGAGCTCCGCGGGGTCTTCCCCCGTCGCCTCCAGCAGTGCCGTCGCCCCGATGAAGGTCTGCTCGGCCAGAAGGCGAGCCTGTTCCGTGTCGAAGCCCTGCGCGCGGGCGGCGGCGGTGAACTGCTCGATCAGCAGGAAGACGTAGGCCGGCCCCGACCCGGAGATCGTCGAGAGCGCGTCGATGCGTTCCTCGGGCACCTCGACGACCGCACCACACGTCTCGAACACGTCCCGCACGGCCGCCATCGCGCCCGCATCGGCGCGGGTTCCGGCGGCGATGCCGGTCACGCCCTTGCCGATGAGCGCGGGGGTGTTGGGCATGGAACGCACCACACGCACCCGGTCCGGGAGGATGCTCTCGAACGTGGCGATCGTGACACCGGCTGCGAGACTGACCACGATCGCATCCGGCTCCAGCTCGGCGGCGATCTCGCGCAGCAGATCGGGCACCATCGCCGGCTTCACCCCGATCAACACGATCTCAGCCCCGCGCACCGCGACGCGGTTGCCGTCGCGCGCGTCGGCAATCGCGATCGAGGAGACACCGATCAGTTCGGCCAGCTCCTGGCTCTTCTCCCGGCTGCGATTGGTCACGGTCACGTCAGTGGCACGACCCGAGTGGAGGATGCCGTGCAGCACCGCACCACCCATGGAGCCTGCGCCGAGGATCGCAATGGAGGAGAGAGAAGGCATCCGCTCATCCTACGGCCACGCCGGGTCGCATCGACCTTGGGCGATCGCCGCGCCGCTCCCCGGTTCTGTCCGGGCCGCGGCGTTATCATCGGAACGCGGCATCAGGCCATGTCGCGCCCAGGTACCACGGAGGCACCCCGAATGACCCTCTTCGACGGCATCAGCTCTCGTCGCGTCGATACGGCACGTCTGGGGGTCAGCGTGCTGGAGCGAACCGGCGACTCCCCGGCCACCCCGGCCGAGCGCACGGTCGTGCTCGTGCACGGCAACGTGTCGTCCTCGCTGTTCTGGCAGGAGCTCATGCAGGACCTCCCCGGCGACCTGCGGGTGATCGCGATCGACCTGCGCGGCTTCGGGGGCACCGAGACACGTCCCGTCGACGCGACCCGCGGTGTCCGCGACTTCAGCGACGACCTGCACGCGACGCTCGAGGCCCTCGGGATCGGCGCGGCGCACCTGGTGGGCTGGTCCATGGGCGGCGGCGTCGTGATGCAGTACGCCCTCGACCACCCCGTGCTCTCGCTCACACTGGAATCGCCCGTCTCACCGTACGGATTCGGCGGGACGCGCCGGGACGGTTCCCGTCTCACCGACGATGACGCCGGATGCGGCGGCGGCGGAGCCAACCCCGATTTCGTGCAGCGGCTGCGCGACGGCGACGCGTCGGCGGATGCGCCCACATCCCCCCGCGCCGTGTTCCGCAGCGGCTACGTCGCACCCGGGTACGCCACCGAGAACGAGGACATCTGGGTCGAGTCGATGCTGACGACCGCGACCGTCGACGGCAGTTACCCGGGCGACGGCGACGCCAGCGCGCACTGGCCGGGTTTCGCGGCCGGCACCACCGGGGTGCTCAACACGATGGCGCCCCGCTACTTCAACACGTCGGCGATCGTGGACCTCGACCCGAAGCCGCCGATCCTGTGGGTGCGCGGCACGGTCGACGCGATCGTATCGGATGCGTCGCTGTACGACCTCAATCACCTCGGTAAGCTCGAGGTGATCCCGGGGTGGCCTGGCGACGAGGTCGCCCCCCCTCAGGAGATGGTCACGCAGACCCGTGACGTGTTCAACCTCTACCGGGAACGCGGCGGCCAGGTCACCGAGATTGCGATGGAGGGCGTCGGCCACTCGCCGCACCTGGAGCGGCCCGCCGAGTTCCGGCGAGCGCTGCTGTCGGCGATCGGGTACATCGGGCTCGCGCAGCATCCGGCCCCACCCACCGAGGCCATCATCCTCAGCTCCTCCGACTGAGGCCGTCGCCCTTCAATTGTGGGCGACGGATGCCGGGGACTCGCCCCCCTCGGTGAAGCTCGGGCGACGCCCGAGCATCCGCCCGATCAGGAGCACGATACCGACGACCGCCAGACCCAGCGCGACTCCGGCGACCGCGGACACAAAGGTGTCGCCGAACCACGTGATGACGGGCCCCAGCGGCTCGAGCGCGTGCTCGACACCGTGGATCAGGTCGCCCAGGACCGTGACGCCGACCGTGGCGAGGTTGGCGAGGACGAGGTGTCCGCCGACCCACAGCATCGCCACGGTGCCGACGACGCTGATGACCCGGAAGACGGCGGGCATCGACCGCACGATGCGCGTCCCGGTGCGCCGCACGCTCTGATTCGGGCTCTTCGCCATGCCGAGCCCGATGTCGTCGAGTTTGACCAACAGCGCCACGGCGCCGTAGACCACACCGGTCATCACCAACCCGATGACGGCCAGCACGACGAGCGTCATCCAGATGCCCATGCCCTCGTCGAGGCTCGCGAGTGAGATCAGCATGATCTCGGTGGACAGGATCAGGTCGGTGCGGACGGCGCCGAGCACGAGCTTGCGTTCGTCGCGCGCGCTCTCCTGCTTCTCGTGGCCGAACCCGAACCACTCCAGTACCTTCTCGGCGCCTTCGAAGCACAGATATGCACCACCCGCGATCAGCAGGTAGGGCAGCACCCACGGGGCGAACGCGGTCAGCAGCAGCGCGATCGGGATGATGATGAGGAACTTGTTCGCCAGCGACCCGAGCGCGATCTTGCCGACCACGGGCAGCTCGCGCGCGGGCGTCAGACCCTGCACGTACTGCGGGGTGACCGCGGCGTCGTCGATGACGACGCCGGCCGTCTTGGCCGACGCTTTCAGCGCCGCACTGAGCACGTCGTCAACGACGGCGAGCAATCCGACCGACATGCGATCCTCCCCACATCTGGTCCGAGCTGTCAGCGTACCCGTTCGGTCACGGGCGACGACGCACGTCGAAGAAAGCACGCAGTTGCGCGACGGCATCCGCCTCGGCCACTCCCCCGACGACTTCGGCGCGGTGCGGCAACCGCCGGTCGCGCAGCACGTCGTAGACCGACCCAGCTGCCCCCGCCTTGTCGTCCCAGGCGCCGAACACGACCCGATCCACCCGCGCCTGCAGGATCGCACCCGCGCACATGAGGCACGGCTCCAGTGTCACCACGAGCGTGCAGTGCTCCAGGTTCCACGATCCCCGAGCTCGCGCGGCCGCCCGCAGCGCGAGCACCTCGGCGTGCGCGAACGGATCGGCGTCGACCTCGCGCCGGTTCGCGCCCTCGCCGACGATCCGACCGGCCAGGTCGGTCACGACGGCACCCACGGGGATGTCGCCATGCGCGGCGGCGATGGCAGCCAGTTCCCGTGCACGGGTCATTGCCACCACGTCGGTTTCTCGGGCGGGCAGCATCACGGCACCAGGCTACGCCCCGGTACCCTGTGAGCATGCACGTGCACGTGGCAGATCACCCCCTCATCACCCACAAACTCACCGTCCTGCGCGACCGGTCCACGCCCTCGCCGGTGTTCCGTCAACTCACCGAAGAGCTCATGACCCTGCTGGCCTACGAGGCGACCCGGAACGTCCGCGTCGAGGAGGTCGACGTCACGACCCCGGTCACCACGACGACGGGGCTGAAGATCAGCGAACCGCGCCCGCTCGTCGTCCCGATCCTGCGGGCCGGCCTCGGCATGCTGGAGGGAATGGTCAAGCTATTGCCGACCGCCGAGGTCGGCTTTCTGGGCATGGTCCGCAACGAACAGACCCTGCAACCGACGTCGTACGCCGAACGCCTCCCGGCCGACCTCAGCGACCGGCAGTGCTTCGCGCTGGACCCGATGCTCGCCACCGGCGGCTCGCTGGGCGCGGCCATCGAGTTCCTGTTCGCGCGCGGCGCGCAGGACGTGACGGCGATCTGCATCCTCGCGGCCACCGAAGGGCTCGCGGCGATCGAGCGGCAGGTCGGCGACCGCGCTGTGACACTCGTGATCGGTGCGGTGGACGAAAGCCTCAACGACCAGGGCTACATCGTCCCCGGTCTCGGCGACGCCGGCGACCGCCTGTACGGCACCGTCTGACCTCGTCGGCATCCCCCGCGAGGCGATCACTGCTCCGTCGTCACGAGCCGGGCGAACGCGCTAAGGCGGGCGACCCCGTCCGGCGTGCGGGGCAGGTCATCGAGCAGACCGGGACTGTACACGAGGTACGCCGTGTGCATCGCGCGCGACACCGCGACGTTGATCCGATTCTGCAGCAGCAGGAACTCCAGCCCTCGCGGCGCGTCGCGCCCCGACGACGCCGCGAGCGACACGATCGACACCACCGCCTCCTGGCCCTGGAATCGGTCGACCGTCCCGACCGGAACGTCCGCGAACCCGGCATCCGCGAGCGCTGCCTCGACCAGCACCTGCTGCGCGTTGTACGGCGTGACGACGATGATGTCGGATGGCCGCAGCGGCCGCACCCGATCGCCGTCGCGCCACTGATGGCCGAGCAGCTCGCGCACCAGTTCCACGACCCGGGCCGCCTCCTCGGGGGACTGGGTGGCGTTGCCGGTGTGCGCGACCGGCACCGGGACGAGCCCCGGCGTGACACCGACCAGCACCCGCTCCGCCGTCGACGGGTGGGCGGCCAGGCGCCCCTCGTAGGAGAGGTGCGACACCGCCGCCGCGACCTCTGGACGCATGCGCCGCGTCTGGGCGAGGAAGTAACCGCGGGCGGGGTCGATGACGGCCGCGCCGTCCATGACCCAGCCGAGTGCGGACGCGTCGACGGGTTCGGGGTGGGTTCCTTGGCTCACCTGCGGGAGCTGCTGCGGGTCGCCAAGCAGCAGCAGACGGGCTGCGGCGACCGACACGGCGATCGCGGACGCCAACGAGAACTGTCCGGCTTCATCGATGACCAGGAGGTCGAGTCCGCCCCGCGCGATCCGGCCGGGGTGCGAGAAGTCCCACGCTGTGCCGCCGACCACGAACCCCGACGGTTGCGCGGCGACGAACTCCGCCATGCCGTTCTTGGCGATCGTCGTGAACGGTTCGTCACCGGTGGCAGCGCCCTTCGGGGCCTTCGCGACTTGCGCCGGCGGCACCCCTGCGTCGATGACACGGGCGAGCAGGTTCTCGACCACGGCGTGCGACTGCGCGACGACGCCGACTCGGAACCCCTGCTCGCGCACGAGGCGCGCGATCACATGGGAACCGACATAGGTCTTGCCTGTGCCCGGCGGTCCCTGCACGGCGAGGTAGCTGCGGTCCAGGCGCACCAGCGTCGCCGCGATGTCGGCGGAGTCGTCGCGTCCTGACCGCAGCGGTTCGGCCACCCGCGGTGGCCGGCGCCACAACAGGTCGGTGGCAGGGTCGGCCGGAGAATCGGGGGCGGTCGCGATGACCGCATCGGCCCACTCGTCGATCGCGGCCTGCTGCGCACCCGCCTGCGGCGGCGCCCCCGGCGTCAGCGCGAGCGGCATCGCGGCCCACGTCGCCCCCTGGACGGCGAACTCCGCGACGACGGCGCCGTCGTCGAGTGTGTCGACGACCTTGACGGTGCGCGGCGCGTGAATCGTCCGGGGGTGGGCGTTGAGCGGGAACGGTGCGGGCACCTCGTACAGCGCGAACACCTCGGTGCCCGCCCGCAGCTGGGTTCCCGGGGCCGGGTGGCCGCGCAGCTCGAGGATGCGGCGCGATGCCCGAGCCCCGTCGGGCACGTGCCAGTCGGTACGCACCAGGCTTCGGGCGGGGTCGATCACGACCACATCGCGGGTGTCCTCCCAGATCGACACCGGCTCCCGGAGGCGCAGGTAGTGCGAAGCCCAGAACGTCTTCGCCTCGCGCGGGTAGTAGTCGATCGCCGCGGCGCCCAGCCGGAGCGCCTGCGCGACGGTCTCGTCGGTCGCCTCCGCCGCCAGGTGGTTCAGGGTCTCGGCGCGATGCGACGGCTCGTAGGTCGCCTCCGGCATCTCCGGGTCGAGCGAGGGTCGCAACCCCGCCTCACGCGCCCGCTCTACGAGCCAGTCGCGCAACCGCCGGGTGGAGACGCAGTCGTCGCGGTTGTAGTCGGCGAGGTCACGCAGAATCCCGTCCGCCGCCGCGGTGTCGCCCGCATCACGCAACGCTCGGGCCTCGACGTACTTCACGATCGAGTCGTCGCCGCGCTGCACGTCGCTCGTGCGTACCTGCGCGCCCATGTAGAGCGGTTCGAGCTTCTTGATCGAGTACGAGCGCGACCCCACCCGCAGCGCCCGCCGCACGATCGGGTACAGGTCGACGAACACGCCGTCGGCCAGCATCCGGTCGACATCGGCTTCGCGCACGCCGTAACGGGCCGCCATCGCCAGCAGATGGCTCGGCTCGTACGGCGCGTAGTGGTAGATGTGCATGCCAGGGTGCTCGCGCCGACGCGCCGCCACCAGGTCGAGGAAACGTTCGAGCGCGCCACGTTCCTCGTCGAACGAGTGCGCCCACAGTGCGGAGTACTGGTCACGGGTGTCGACCCAGCCGAACAGGTAGTCGATCCCCCACTGCACGGCAGCCCCTTCCGTGTAGAGCGGGTCGCCTTCGAAATCGAAGAACAGATCGCCGTGGTCCGGCCGCGGCAGCGCGGCGATGGCCGTCGGCAGCACGACCTCGTAGGTCGGCACCGGCGCCACCTCCCCGATCGGTTCGGTGACCCCGCCGGCGGGACTGTCCAGCTGCAACCGCGCCTGCGTGCGCAGGCTGGCGAACGTGTCCGCCGACATCTGCGGCGGCGCCTCGGTCGCGGCGGCCAGGTCGTCGACGGTACGGATGCCGCACGCCCGCAACCGCTGCCGCTGCACCGGGCGCATTCCGGCGACCAGCAACAGGTCGCGGTGCGCGATCACGTCGAGGTCGCACGTGGCGCACCGCCCGCACGCGACCACACGCAGATCCCCTCGCTCATCACCCCACGCCAGCGGCGCCCCGGCCACGCCCGCGGGCAGATCGCGGTCCGCGATGAGCGCGCGCAACCGTGCCCGCCGCAGCCGGTACACCGGGGTCAGATCGCGCAGCAGGTGGGAAGAGACGGTGCCGTCGCCGAGCAGCAGCTCCACCCGGTCGGAGGAGGGGACGCCGAGGCGATCCAGCTGATCGGCATATGCCGCCAGCTGCATGAGCGCGGTCACCCGTGCGTGGCGGGCGAGCTTGGTGTCCTGCACCACCCACCGGTCGTCGACGTCGCGCACGAGGAAGTCGGCGAACCCCACGAACTCGTCCGTCGCGAACGCCGCCTGGTAGATCACCCGCGCATCCGACCGGAGCGCGCGTTGGGTCTGCGCGACCGCGTCGGCCAGCGCGCCGGCATCCGACGAGCGCGTCGCCGGGATCACCACGACACCGTCCGGGTCGACGCGCTGATAGGCGGCCAGCACCCGCTCCTCGTGCTGGATGCCGAGCCGTCCGGCCCGCTCCAGGGTGAGGTCCTCGGGGTCGGGCACCTCGGCGACGCGGCCGAGCTTCGCGTCGATCGCACGCATCCAGGCGTACTCGCACTCCGCGGCCGCCTTGAGGTCGCTGGCGCTCCAGACGAGCCGGCCTTCGTCTTCGATGTATCGCATGCTGCCCTTCCCGCAACGACGATAGCCCCGGGTGCGGACAGTGCCAGACTGGTGACATGAGTGTGCCCTTCGAGAACGCCTACCGGCACGGCTTCGCGCGCATCGCCGCCTGCACGATTCCGGTCTCGATCGCCGACCCGCACGCGAACGCCGCCACGGTGGTCGAGACGGCTCGCGAATGCCACGACGAGGGCGTCGCCGTCGCGGTGTTCCCCGAACTGTGCCTGACCGGCTACGCCATCGACGACCTGGTCATGCAGGACGCGGTCCTCGACGCGACCGTCGCGGCCATCGAGCACCTCGCGGCGGCCTCCGCCGACCTGCTGCCGGTGATCGTCGTCGGCGCACCGCTGCGCCACCGCAACCGGCTGTACAACTGCGCCGTGGTCATCCACCGCGGCGCCGTGCTGGGCGTGGCGCCGAAGTCGTTCCTGCCGACCTACCGCGAGTTCTACGAGCGGCGCTGGTACGCGGCGGGCGAGGCCGACGACGGCGAACCGATCCGGGTGGGAGCGTTCCGCGTTCCGTTCGGCAACGGCCTGCTGTTCGCCGCGCGCGACGTGCCGGGCCTCGTCGTGCACGCGGAGGTCTGCGAAGACCTCTGGATCCCGATCCCGCCGTCGTCACGGGCGGCGCTGGCGGGGGCGACCGTGCTGCTGAACCTCTCCGGCAGCCCCATCACGATCGCGCGCGCCGTCGACCGCCGCGACCTCGTCAAGGCCCAGTCGCTGCGCGGACTCGCCGCATACGCCTACGCCGCCTCCGGGGAGGGCGAATCGAGCACCGACCTGTCCTGGGACGGGCAGACGATGATCTACGAGACCGGCAACCTGCTGGCCGAGACCGAGCGCTTCCCTCACGGTTCCCGGCGCAGCGTCGCCGACGTCGACCTGGACCGGATCCGCCAGAACCGGCTCCGTCAGGGAACGTTCGACGACTCGCGTCTGGCCGAGACCCGCCGCGGGGCGACCACGATCGAGTTCGACCTGGCGCCGCCCACCGGCGACATCGGTCTGCGACGGCAGGTGGACCGGTTCCCGTTCGTCCCCGATGACCCGGCGCGCCTCGATCAGGACTGCTACGAGGCCTTCAACATCCAGGTGGCGGGACTGGCGCAGCGGATGCGGTCGATCGGTGACCCGAAGCCGGTCATCGGTCTGTCCGGCGGCCTGGACTCCACGCACGCCCTGCTCGTGGTCGCCAGCGCGATGGACCGGATGGGCCGTCCGCGCAGCGACATCCTCACCTACACCATGCCGGGGTTCGCCACGAGCGACCACACCAAGTCGAACGCGCTCGCGCTGGCGGCCGCTGTCGGGGCCTCGATGGAGACGATCGACATCCGCCCGACGGCCACGAGCATCCTGGAGGGAATCGGCCACCCGTTCGCGAACGGGGAGGCGGTGTACGACGTCACGTTCGAGAACGTGCAAGCCGGGGTGCGCACCGACTACCTGTTCCGGCTCGCGAACGACCGCGGCGGGATCGTCATCGGCACCTCCGACATGTCCGAGCTCGCCCTCGGGTGGGCCACGTACGGCGTGGGCGACCACATGAGCCACTACGCCGTGAACGCAGGCGTGCCCAAGACCCTGATTCAGCACCTGATCCGCTGGGTCATCGCCCACAGCGGCGACACCGAGTCCGGCACCAGGCTGGACGCGCAGGCCAAGACCGTGCTGCAATCGGTGCTCGACACCGAGATCAGTCCCGAGCTGGTGCCCGCCGGCCAAGACGGCAAAGCGCAGTCCACCGAGGACACGATCGGCCCCTACGCCCTCCACGACTTCGCGCTCGCGCACATCCTGCGCCACGGCGCGCGGCCCTCGAAGATCGCCTTCCTCGCCCAGCACGCCTGGGCTGACCCCCGCGCCGGCCAATGGCCACCCGGGTTCCCCGAGGCCGACCGGTTCGGGTACGACCTCGCCGAGATCACGCGCTGGCTGCAGGTGTTCCTGAAGCGGTTCTTCGGGTTCGCGCAGTTCAAGCGTTCGGCGATCCCCAATGGCCCGAAGGTGGCTGCGGCCGGTTCGCTGTCGCCGCGCGGCGACTGGCGCGCGCCCTCCGACGGCAACCCGGCTGCCTGGCTCGCCGAACTCCGCGCGGCCCTGCCCGACCTCGTGGACTGAGCCGCGCCGCGATCAGGCGGCGGGTGGGATGCCGAGGGCGATACTGATCAGCCATCCGTCGCGGGAGGCATCCGTCAGCGAGTACTGCTGTTTGCGATCCGGGATCCAGCCCTTGTTCCGCCCCGAGTCCAGGCGTACGTTCTCGGCGGCGACCCGCGCCGAGCGACCGTCGGCCTCGAGCACCGCCTGCACGCGCGTCCAGTGCTGCACGAGATCGGCGGTGTCGTTCAGGTCGAGCAGGTGGGAGTGGCGTTTCATCTGCCGCAGATCGGCCTCGTCGGGATCGCTGTCGCGCAGGTCGATCCCGACGCGGAGCTGCGGGTCGCAGATGGCGACCACGGTGGCGGCCCGGAAGCTCGCGGTGATGATCGCGATCGGCAGTTCCTGTCCGTTCCGCGAGGCGATCAACCGGGTGTGATAACCGAAACCGCGCGGGTCTTCGCGGTCGACCTGCACCTCGTGCGGTTCGCAGCCGAGCCGCTCACCGATGAGCTCCTTCGCGATGAGGCGGCGCCGGTCGTGCACCGAGGTGCCCGGATCCCAGCCCAGCCGAGCCCGCACCCCGTCCGGACTATCCAGCAACTCCGTCTTCAACATGATGCACCTCCGGATCGATCTTGTCCCCATCATGGCCCACGCGGCACAGTGTCGCAGCGGGGTCGGCGCTCCTGCGAGGATGGAACGGTGAAGCTTCTCGTCGCCGCGCTGGACTCCGAATTGGTCGCGTTCCCCGATCCGCTCCCCGGATTCGATCGCCTCGTGACGGGGCCGGGCAAGCTGCAGGCCGCCTACGCGTTGACGCGCGCGCTGGAGACCGGCAGATACGACGAGATCGTCGTGGTGGGCACGGCCGGCTCCGTCGACGCGTCGCTGCCGCGCGCCGTCCACGAGGTGTCCGAGGCCCTGCAGCACGACGTGACCGACATCGACGGCGTCGTGGGGCAGCATATCTCCCTCCCGGCGCGCGTGCACACGAGCATCCCGGGCGGCGTGACGATCGCCACCGGCGACAGCTTCGTCGATGATGCCGCCGTCACCGCCCGCATCCGCTCTCTCGGGGCGGTGCTCGTCGACATGGAGACCTACGTCTACATCTGGGTGGCCCGCCAGCGGGGCGTTCCGGTGCGCGTGCTCAAGGCCGTCTCCGACGACGCCGAGGATGACGCGATCACCGACTGGCGGGCCGCCGTGACCGCGTGCAGCGGGCAACTGCGGGAGCGGATGCGCGAGCTCTACGGCGTGTGACCAGGGCTCGGTCGCCGGGCGGATCGCCCGCGGAGACCTGCGACGTGGGGCCGGGCACCGGGGGTCACGCGGAGGGCGCGGAGACGATCGTCGGCGGTGTCACCGGGTCGTCATGAACCGAGTCGTCGTCGGCGTTGTCGTCATCGGTGGCGTCGTCGTACTCGTCGTCGTCGGAGTTCCCGGGGGCGACCGTGTCGACGGAGTCGGCCGGCTCGGCGGGGGTGATCGCGGTCAGCTGGGCGGGTGTGGCAGCGGTGACCAGCTCGACCGCCGATCCCGTCACGCGCAACTGCACGGTCGGCTGCTCCAGGACATCGCCCTGGGGCCCGGAGATGGCACCGCCCGGGAGCACCTGATCGTCGGCGGTGCGCAGGTCCATGGCGGCGGCCGCGGCGGCGGCACCGCCGGCGACGATGCCGAGTCCGATCGCGCCGGTGACGGAATAGGCGATCCACGTGCGACTCATGTCTTCTCCTCGGTGCGGCATGCGCGGCACAGTCACCGCGTTGTCTCCAGCATGACCGACCGGGCTAAAACGATCCAAAGCCAAGGATGAGAGACCTCTTATCCCCGCCGCACCCGCTGCCCCACCGGCCCCACCTCAGCGGCGACCCGGGTCAGCGGCGAACGGCTCCGCGCCATCCACCAGCGCGCGCGCGTGCGCGATCAGCCCCTGCTGGCGTACCGCGTCGTCGGCGGAGACGGCATGCCCCAGCAGGTGCGCGGCGGTCAGCTCCGCGACCTGCGGCTGGCTCCCCCACCGCGCCCACGCCGCGCGGACGAGCGCGCGGGCACGTTCCGCCGCTGCGGGACGCGTCGTCAGAGCCTCGCTCGCGACGAGATGGCCGACGAATGCCGCCGAGTCATCGGCGCCGTCGCCCACCCCAGCGGTATCGATGTCGATCAGGCCGGTGACATCCCCGCCGCCGAGGAACAGCTGCCCGAGGTGAAGATCACCGTGGATCGTCTCCGCCTGCCGCCCGGGCCCGGCCTGCGCGATCGCCTCGGCCGTCGCCGTCACGGTCGCCGCCAGGTCGGGCCGCGCACGACGGAGCAGGTCGGCGTACCAGGCCGCCCGCGCACGCAGCGACGTGCGCGCCGGATCGGCGAGCGGAGCACCGCTGAGTCTCGCGCGCAGGCGGTCGACGGCATCCAGCACCTCTTCCGGATCCGCTCCGGACTCGATCGCCGGCGTCCCGGATGCCGGGTCGAGCACGAGCAGCCCGTCCCGTGACCACCCCCGCACCGCCGGCACCGGCAGACCGTGGTCCCGCAGCCGCGCGTGGACGGTCACGAGGTGTTCCACCCGGTGGGGGCGCACGACCTTGACCCAGACGGTGCCGCCGTCGACCGGCACGCGCAGCACGGCGCGGCGGCCGGGACGGTAGCCGACGAGCTGCGGCGAGCCCACACCGCGGATGCCGAGTCTGCCCAGCAGAATCGCGGTCGCGTGACCGAACGCCGCTGGCGCCAGTGCGGGCAGGTGCGGGTCGGCGGGATGCAGCCACAGCCGCCCCTCGCCGACGGCCACCCACCCGGTTTCGGCGGGGACCGGTAGCCCCGATGTGTCGGCGTAGACGATCGTCTCGTCCGGGAGCCGGAACCCCGTGACGGTGCCCGCGCCGAGCGGTTCCTGGCTCAGTCGCCGCAGTGCCCCGGCATCCACCTCGAACGCGTCGGCGACGAGCACGGCGGGGGTGTCGGGCATCCTTCGATTTCAGCACGCCGGCGGCCCGGACGGGATGAGAGCTCTCTTAGTCTCGGGCGGGAGCCGCCGCTCGCGGAGATACTGGAGGGATGCACCCCCCACAGCCGCGTAGGTGGCGGTGGCATTCCCCCACCGTCCGTACCCGCATCGTCGCCGCGATCACCGCGGTCGCCGCGTTGGCGCTGATCGCGGTCGGCGTGTCGGCGTACTTCGTGGAACGCGCGCGTGTGCTGGACAGCATCGACGACCGCCTGGAGGCCAATCTGGCCTCGGCGCGTCACATCGTCGCTGCCGGCGACGGGGACAGCGGGACGTGGCCGGGGGCGGATGCCGCGCTGGAGGCCGTGGTGCAGCGGATGAGCCCGGACGACCACACCGGAGCGCTCGGCATCATCGACGGACGTGCGGTGTTGGTACCCGGTGTCCCGCTCGACGTCGACCTGCGTTCGTCGCCCGGTTTCGCGAGTTTCGCGGCGGATGCCGTCGTCGGCGGCGAACCGGTGATCGGGACGTATTCGGACGGGGAGCTGATCTGGCGGTACCTCGCTGCGCCGATCGCGGTGGCGGGGGGCGCCGACGCGGTGCCGGTCGTGTTCGCCATGGCCTACGACGTGCGCAGCGAGCTCGCCGAGATCAACGATGCCGCCCGCGCCTACCTCATCTCGGCCGCCATCGCTCTGGTGGTGATCGCCGCCGTCGCGGGGGTGGTCTCGACGCGGCTGCTGCGCCCGCTGCGCGAGATGCGCAAGACGGCGCAGCGGGTCACCGCGCGATCGCTGTCCGAACGTCTGCCGGTCACCGGCCGCGACGACGTGTCCGACCTGGCGGCCACGATGAACGCGATGCTCGACCGACTCGACGCGGCGCTTGACTCACAGCGCCGTCTGCTCAGCGATGTCGGACACGAGTTGAAGACGCCGTTGACGATCGTGCACGGCCATCTGGAGGTGATGGATGCCGATGACCCGGCGGACGTCGAGGAGTCGCGCGCCCTGGCGATCGACGAACTGGATCGCATGAGCAAGCTGGTGAGCGAGCTCGCCGCCGCGGCGGCCCTGCACGGCAGCGCGCCGATTACGCGGCGGGAGGTGGATGCCGGCGACCTGGTGCGCAGCGTCATCCGGAAAGCGGAGGGAATCGTCGGCGCCGAGGTCACGCCGCGCGCGGTCGCCGACGTGGTCTCGTCGATCGATCCGGAACGCCTCACGCAGGCGATGCTGCAACTGGTGCAGAACGCGGTCACTCACGGCGGCGGACGGGTCGACATCGGGAGCACCGTCGAGGGCGAGTCGCTCGTGCTGACGGTGCGCGACCACGGCGCCGGGGTTCCCGATTCGGAGAAGGAGCGGGTGTTCGAGCGATTCCATCGCGGTGACCCGGACACGAGCGGCAGCGGGCTCGGGCTGAACATCGTGCAGATGATCGCCCGGGCTCACGGCGGGGAGGCGATCGTGCGTGATGTCCCCGGGGGTGGTGCGGCGTTCGAGTTGCGCCTTGCGCACGCCGTGGTGCCGGCAGCGGGCTGGCAGGCGGATGCCGTCGACGCGGTCGCCGTGACGGCGGGGAGGGGGTGAGACGATGGCGTCGATTCTGATCGCCGAGGATGAAGCACGCATCTCGCGATTCATCGAGAAGGGCCTGCGGGCGGCCGGGTTCGCGACGCAGGTGACCGGGAACGGTTCCGAAGCGCTGGCGTTGGCGCAGACCGATGAGTTCGATCTGCTGCTGCTGGACGTGAACCTCCCCGGCATGGACGGCTTCGCGGTGCTCGAGGCGCTGCGGGGCACCGGCTCGCGCCTGCCGATCATCATTCTGACCGCCCGTGTCGAGGTGCAGGACACGGTCGCCGGGCTGGAGGGCGGTGCCGACGACTATCTGGGCAAGCCGTTCCGTTTCGACGAGCTGCTCGCCCGTATCCGGCTGCGGATGCGGCGCGACGAGGCCGGGACCGAGTCGACGGTGCTGCAGCACGGCCCGCTGTCGCTGGACATCCGCACCCGGCAGGCGCGGGTGGGCGACCACGCCGTGGAACTGTCGGCGCGAGAGTTCGCGCTGGCCGAGGAGTTCATCCGCAACGCCGGTCAGGTGCTGAGCCGGGAGCAGCTTCTCAGCCGTGTCTGGGGGTACGACTTCGACCCGGGGTCCAACGTCGCCGACGTGTACGTCGGCTACCTGCGCCACAAACTCGGATCGAACCTCATCGAGACCGTCCGCGGCGTCGGCTACCGACTGTCGGGCTGAGCGGAGATCGCGACCGGATCCGCCGCCGCCGGGCCGTCCAGGCACACCGGAGGCGAGCCGGTAGCCTGGCTTAGGCGCGACCACGGCGGTCGCGCGTCACCTGTGATCGAAGGAGTTCACATGTCCCGACCCCACACGCCGCGACGAGCGCTGCGCACCGGTTTCACCGTGGCCGCCGCGATGGCTTTGGCCCTCGTAGGCGCGGTTGTCTCAGCACCGTCCGCAGCGGAAGCCACGCCGATGCGCCCCAGCGATCGCGGTTGCGTAAGGACTCTCCCCGTCGGAACCTCCACGATGGCGGTCTCGTTCGGGAGCCAGTCCTACGACGTGATCGTGCACGTCCCGAAAGCACCGAAACGCAAGAGTCTGCCGCTGGTCGTCGACCTCCACGGTTCCAACGCCAACGGGGGGATGCAGGCCCAGATCTCCGACCTCGCCGCCATCGCGGACAAAGAGCGCTTCATCACCGTGAACCCGACCGGTGCCATCGCGTTCGAACACACCTTGCCGGGCGGCAACTGGGCCTGGAACGTCCCCGGTGTGCCGCTGACCTCCGGGACCTACCCGCCGGAGGGATCGCGCGATGACGTCGCCTTCCTTCGTGCCGTCGTGGAGCAGGTCGACGCCGCAGGCTGTGTCAACGACCGCAGGGTCTACGCCACCGGGTTCTCCGGCGGCGGGCGGATGGCCTCGGCGCTGGCGTGCGAGGCATCCGATGTCTTCGCGGCCATCGCACCGGTGGCCGGTCTGCGTGCCGGAACCCCGAACGTCGAAGACCTCACCGGCCCGGTGCCCGGCAGCTGCGACCCCGAATACCCGGTCGCGGTGGCGACGTTCCACGGCGACGCCGATTTCGTCAACCCCTACCTGGGCAATGAGGATCCGCGGTGGGGATACACCGTCATGACCGCGGCCGAAGAGTGGGCCGACCTCAACGGGTGCCGGGTCGGCCCCCGGCAGTCGCAATACAGCGATGAGGTCACCGCGCTGGCCTGGAAGGGGTGCGACAAACGCGCCGATGTCGTCCTGTACGAGGTCGCCGGCGGTGGCCACACCTGGCCGGGGACCTCGGTGGACCTGAGCTTCCTCGGCTACACCACGCAGGAGATCTCCGCGTCACAGGCGATGTGGGACTTCTTCTCCGCCCACCCGCGCATCGGCGCGCTCCCTCGGAACCACTGAGCGTTCTGCTCCGCACGGCCGTCGGGACTCGGTCCCGGCGGCCGTGCCGCGTCGGGGCCCGGCTGGCAACCCCGGCTCATGCCGCGCCGCCGTGGGCGACGACCTCCTGAGTGATGCTGCTGGCGCCGCCGGCGACGGTGGAAACGGACACCGGGGCCGGGATCTGCTCCTTCATCGACTCGACGTGGCTGATCACCCCGACCGTGCGACCGCCGGCACGCAGTTCGTCGAGGGTGCGCATCGCGAGGTCGAGGGTCTCGGGATCGAGCGACCCGAACCCTTCGTCGATGAAGAGGGTGTCGAGGCGGATGCCGCCGGCACGCGACGTGACCACCTCGGCCAGCCCGAGAGCGAGCGCGAGCGAGGCGAGGAAGGTCTCACCCCCGGACAGGGACTGCGGGGGCCGGCGGCGGCCGGTATGGGCGTCGAGCACCTCGATGCCCAGGCCCGATGCCGCACCGCGCGCAGCGAGCGCGTCGGAGTGGTGCAGCGAATAGCGCCCGGCGGACATGTCCGACAGGCGCAGATTGGCCGCCGCGACGATCTCTTCGAGTTCGGCGGCGAGAACGAACGTCTCCAGGTCCATCTTCTTGGTGTTCGGCGGGCGGCCGGCGACCGTGTCGGCGAGGCGGATGACCGCCGCCGCCTCCTGCCCGACGCCGTCGGCGGCCCCGGCCGCGTCATCGATGCGCTGAACCAGGGTGCGCAGAGCGGCCGCGGTGTGCTCGGCGGAGTGCTGCGCGGACACCGCGGTCTCACGCGCCGTCTCGGCCGCCGTGCGCGCATCCGCCGCCGCGGCGACGTCCACCCGGTCGGCATCGAACCCGGTGACCGCGAGTTCCAGTTCGAGCAACCGCGCCTTGGCCGCCGCCAGATGCTCGGCGTGGGCGGAGACCCGCTCCCGCAACCGGGCACGTTCGTCCTCCTCGAGGAGCGCGGCGACGACGGCCGCTGCGTCGGCGAAGGCCGACGGCTGCAGGCGGGTGGCGAGGTCGTCCTCGGCGAGGTCGAGAGCACGCTGCGACTCGGCCTCGCGGTCGGCCGCGGCGGTGAGCCGCCGGGCGAGGTCGCGCATCGCCGTGGACTGGGCGACGCGTTCGGCCACGGTGGCGTGCTCGCCGCGCGCCTCGTCGACGGCGGCTCGGGCGGCGGACACCGTCGCGGCCAGCGCTGCCCGCTCTTCCCGGGCCGCGGCGAGGATCTCAGCGCGCTTCTCGTCCTCCGCCGCCGCGCGGGAGGCGAGCTCGTCCACCTCGGCGAGGTGCCGCTCCAGGTCGGCCGCGCGAGCGGTCGCTGCCTGCGCGGTACCGAGATCGGCGTCTAGGCGGGCGCGATCGCGGTCGAGCTCCTCGACCGACGCCCCACCGGACGCGGCGGCGGCATCGGCGGCATCGTCTCGGGCGGTGCGCGCCGCCGCGGCGGCGTCCTTCTCCCGCGACGCTGCAACGTCACGGGCGCGCTCCGCGTCGGCGAGGTCGTCGTCGGTGACGGGATCGGGGTGCGCGGCGGCGGGGCGAGGGTGCGCCGTCGCGCCGCACACGGCGCACGGTTCTCCCGCGACGAGCGAGGTCGCGAGCTCGCCGGCATATCCGGCCAGTCGCCGCTGCAACAGCGTCGTGACCGCAGTCGATGCCGCGACCGCCGCAGCGACCGCGTCGGTGTGCCGGGCCTGCGCCGTCTCGGCCGCGGCAGCCAGCGCACTCGCCCGTTCGGACGCGCCCCGCTGCGCGGACAGTCGCTCCCGTTCGGCGCGGAGGGCGTCGCAGGGTGCGGCCGCGGCGAGGGCCTGCTGACGCTCGGCGTCGAGTCGTTCGCGCTGCTGCGGGAACGCGGCGCGCTGCTCGGCAGCGCTCGCGCGTTGCGCCTCGATCTCCGCGATCGCGGTCTCCTGCCGGGCGAGGTGCGCTTCGCGCGCGGGAAGCGCCGCCTCTCGGGCGAGGACAGCCTCCCACACGGCGATCTGGCCGGCGAGGCGCTCGTCGACCTCGACGGGATCGGCACCGGCCTCAGCGGCATCCCACTGGAGACGCAACGTCTGCGCGGCCCGCACGGCACTCGCGCGGTCGGACTCGGCGCGAGCCGCCGTCTCGACCGGGGCGCGGAGCACCTCGGCGGCGTCGGCGGCGGCAGCCCGCGACCGGTCGGCGTCGATCCGGTCGGTCTGGGCGCTCAGGTCGGCGAGCGCGGCGCGGTGACGCTCGAGGTCGGTGAGCGTCTGCGCCTGCGCGAGCGCCGTCTGGTGCCCGGCGATTGCCCGGCTCGCCGTCTCGGCGGCGCGCCGGGCCTCGTCCGTCGCTGTCTCGGCGCGGTACGCGGCGCGACGTTCGGCCCGTTCGATGGCGTGTCGTCGTTCGGTGAGGTCCTCGCCCGGCTCGTCGTCGCCGCCGAGGGCCGCTGCCGCCATGGCGTGTTCGGCTTCGTCGAACAGCGTGCGCACGCGCTCACCGGCGCGGTCGACCGCGCGCGCGGCATCGCGCTTGCGCGCCTCGAACTCGTCGCGGTAGCGCTCGAACCGGCGCGTTCCGAAGAGGGTGCGAAGCAGCGCCTGCCGTTCGACGTTGCTGGCGAGCAGAAACCGCGAGAACTTGTTCTGCGCCAGCAGGATCACCTGCTGGAACTGCTGCGCGTTGACGCCGAGGATGCCGTCGAGCAGCTCGCCCGCCTCGCGGGCCCGCGCCGCCCGCCCCACCCACTGGCCGTCGACGAACTCGGCAACCTCGACGTGCGCGGGTTCGACGGTGGTACCGCCGCCGCGCTTGGCGGGCCGCTCGTAATCGGGCGACCGCGTCACCCGCCACCGACTGTCACCGACCGTGAACTCCACGCGCACCTCGGTCGGGTCCTCGAGCCCGCAGTGATCGCTGCGCAACCGCCGCTCCCCGCCGTCGTACCGGGGCACGGAGCCGTACAGCGCGAAGCTCACGCCGTCGAGGATGCTGGATTTCCCCGCTCCCGTGCGCCCCGCGATCAGGAAGACCCCGTCGGCGTCGAATGCGTCGAAGTCGACCAGCTGTCGCTCACGGAACGGTCCGAACCCGGTGAGTTCGAGTCGGTGCAGCTTCACGCCAGCGCCTCGGCGCGCACGTGTTGTTCGAGCACCTCGTCCAGCAGCACGCCTTCGCGGGCGTCGGCGCCTTCGCCGTCGCGCACGTGCCGCAGGAACGCGTCGATCACGTCCCGGTCGGTGCGCGCGTCGCGCACACGTGCGGCATAGGTTCCGCCCGCGGTCCGGGTTGCAACGGCAGGCGTGTGTGCCACGGTCGCGCAGTGCGCAAACCGGTCCTGCAGGCGGCGCAACGGGTCGCGCTGCGGCAGGGCGTCGGTATACCGTGCGTTGACCCACGCGTCTTCGTCCGCATCGAACGCCGCGTCGGTGAGCAGGTCGTCCAGCGGCGCGGTCAGCGTGACGAGCCGCCGGGGCACCGGCAGGTCGAGCCACGTTGCTCCGGCGAACCCGTCGGCATCGAGATCCACCAGCCACGCTCCGCGCGGCTTGGCCGCCTCACCGAAGCTGTAGTGCAGCGGCGCGCCCGCGTAGCGCACGTTCTCGGCCAGCGTCTGGCGGCCGTGGATGTGGCCGAGCGCCGCGTAGTCGACGCCGTCGAACGTCGACAGCGGCACGACGTCGAGTCCGCCCTGCTGGATGTCGCGTTCGAGGTGCGGTGTGGCCGCGACCCCGGCGGCGAAGCAGTGGGCGACGGCGATCGAGCGCCCGCCGCGCCGGGCGAGATCGGCGCGCACGCGGTCCATCGCGTGGCCCAGCGCGGCCGCCTGCGTACGGACGTCTGCCCAGCGGTGGCGAACCAGCGCGGGCTCCAGATACGGGATGCCGTAGATCTGCACCGGCCCGTCGGCGTCGCTCACAGTGATCGGTGTGCCGATGCCGTCCGGGTCGGTGACGACGTGGACGCCGTCGCGCAGCAGACCGGCCTGGAACCCGAGCCGTGCGGCGGAGTCGTGGTTGCCGCTGGTGACCACGACAGTCGGCCCCGTGTCGGCGAGGCCGCGCAGTGTGTCGCTGAGCAACGTGTACCCCGCTGCCGACGGGGTCGACGAGTCGAAGATGTCGCCGGCGACGATGACGACATCGACCTCATGCTCGCGCACCTGCGCGGTGAGGGCGTGCAGCACCCCCCGCAGCGCATCGAGCGTGGCGTAGCCGTGGAAGGTACGGCCGATGTGCCAGTCGGAGGTGTGCAGAATGCGCATGCAGAACACGCTAGGTGGGACCTCCGACATCGCCCTCGCACCGCTGCGGCGAGTGCCGGATCGCGCTCTCGCGGCCCCTCAGGTCCGCGCGCGTCGGTACCATCGACGATGTAGGGCGAATACCGTCATCGGATGACGACGGCACCGCCGTGCAGGGGAACCCTGGGAGCATGGCATCTGAATCGAAAGTCACCGCCGAGACCTATCGTGCGGCAGTCGCCCAGGCCGAGACCGTTCCCGTTCACGGGCTGACACCCGACGGCTCGCTGGGGCGGCTCGTCGCCACCGGCCACATCGTCACCGCACAGGCCGCGATCATCACGGTGGACATGCTGCCGTTCCCGCTGGTCCTGGACATATCCCACCTTCGCGACCGGTGCGACGGGGGGCGCAAGCTCGACGATGGCACCGTCGTGGTCGACGTCGTCACGGTCCACGTCGCTCGGCAGCCCTCGACCGACCTCGGGCTGGGCTCCGCCCTCGCGCTCGAAATAGCAGACCCCGTACTCCCGGTGCCGTCGGAGCTGACGTACGCGGGTCGGCCGATGTGGTGCTGGGTCTTTCCCATGATGCATGCCTGTAGACCCCGCCCATGATCCGCTGGACCGTCACACTCGTCGCGTGCATCGCCGGTCTCGGTCTCGAGTACGCGGTGCGGGGAGCAGAACCCGCTGCGCTACGGTGGGGCGGATCGGTGCCGGCGGCGGTGTTCGCCGGCGTCGCGGCCATCGGGCTGGCGACAGCGGCCCTGAGCTGGCTGCATCCGTGGGTCGGGTTCGCGGCCACCTGCGCCGTCTCACTGCTCATCGGGTGGGCGACACCCGGGTGGGAGCCGTTCGCGGGCATTCTGATCGCCCTGTTCATCCTGGCGCGCTGCCTTGACGCCCGGTCTGCCTGGATCGCGCTGCCGGTGGCGGCCGTGCCCTTGTCGCTGAACGCGTGGAACGCCGCGGGCTGGTACGGCGAGCTGACACCCGTGTCCTTTCTCGTCCCTTTGGCCATCTGGTGGCTGCTGGCCGCGGCCGTGTGGGCTGCGGGGCGGTGGGCACACCGCTATCTACACAGGGTCGAAGTCCTCGAGCTGTCGCTCGACGAGATCGAAGCGCGAGCCCGAGAGACCGAGCGACACGCGATCGCGCGTGATCTGCACGACATCGTCGCGCACGCCGTGTCGGCGATCACACTCCAGGCCGCCGGCGCGAAGGCTCTCGCCAACGCCGAGCGGCCCGCGCCGGGCAGCCGTGCCGCGCGTGTGGCTGCGGCGCTCGCAACGATCGAGGACACCGGCGCGCAGGCCGTCCGCGAACTCCATCGACTCGTCCGCACGATGCGCGGCGCGGAGGTGGCCCGCGGCGGTGACCCCGAACGACTCAACGGACTGTCCGACATCGAGCCGCTGCTCGAACGCACGCGCGGTGGCGGGGTCGGTGTCACACTCACGCAGTACGGCTCGCCGCGTCCGCTCGACCCGAGCGTGGATGTGGCGGCCTATCGGTGCGTGCAGGAGTCGCTGACCAACGCGATGAAACACGCCGGCCCCGGCAGCACGGTCGCCATCGAGGTCACCTGGCGGGCGGAGAACCTCACGATCGACATTCTGAGCGGTCCGACGCCGTCGTCGCGTGACCACGACGCGCCTCCGGGCAGCCGCTTGGGACTCATCGGACTGTCGGAACGCATGCGGGCACTGGGCGGCGACCTGACCGTTGCAGTTCAATCGGACGGATTCCGCACCACCGCCACCCTCCCCGCGCCCCGCAACAGCGCGACCCGTGGCACACCGTCCGCCAGACCGGTCGCGAGCCAGTCATGACGGCCTCCGCAGCGACGGTGCGCGTACTCATCGTCGACGACCACGAGATCGTCCGCAACGGTCTGCACATGCTGCTCGATGCCGCCGACGGCATGGAGGTGGTCAGCCACGCTGCGAACGGTCGACAAGCGATCCACGAGGCCGAGATGGCCCGTCCCGATGTCATCCTCATGGACCTCCGGATGCCGGAGGTGGATGGTGTCGCCGCCACCGCCGCCATCACCCGCCATCATGACGAGATCGCAGTCCTGGCGCTCACGACCTTCGACGACGCGTCACTCGTCTACGACGCGCTGCGCGCCGGCGCAAGCGGCTACCTTCTGAAGCAGTCCGCCGCCTCCGAACTGATCGCGGCGATCCGACACGTCCATTCCGGCGGGGCCTGGCTCGACCCCCTCGTCGCCGCGAAAGTGGTCAACGTGCTGCGCGGACAGTTCACTCAGGCCGGCGACGGCGTCAACGTCATCACCTCGGTGCTGACGCCGCGTGAACAGCACGTCCTTTTTCTCGTCGCACAGGGAATGTCCAACAGCGAGATCAGCGAAGCCCTCGTGATCTCGGAGGCGACCGTGAAAACGCATGTCGCGCGCACCCTGATGAAGACCGGTTCGCGGGACCGCGCCGCGGTGGTCGCGCTGGCGTGGAAGAGCGGGTTCGTCCATGCCGAGCAGGACGCCCCGCGCGGCGACGGGTGACATCCCGCACGGGGTGGGGCCGGGTCGCTCTCCCAGCCCCACCCCGGCTCTGCGAACCCCCGCGCCGCAGAGTACGTGTGCCCTTCCCGGTCAGGGGATGACGTAGCAGAACCCCTCGCCGGGGAAGCACGGGATCGGATCAAAGATCGGCGGGCGCGGAGTCGGCGGACCCGGCTGAGGCGGGCGCGGAGTCGGCGGACCCGGCTGAGGCGGGCGTGGGTCCAGCTCAGGCGGACACCCGTTGCTCAGTGGGCAGATGTACCGTGTCGGCTCGCTCTGTGCGGCAGGCGCCGCCTGCGCGTACGCGGCCGGGGCGGTGAGGGCTCCCGCCGCCACGGCACACGCCACGACGGCACCGCGCAGCGCCCACGTCCTCCGTGAGCGCCGAGCGGGTCTGGGCGGCGCAGCGTGCGGGGCCGTGACTTCGATTGTCTCGATCATCATCGTTCCTTTCTGCCGACGCCGGATCATCGACGCGACCCCCTCAGATTGGCCCGTGCCGGAGTGCGTGTCGTCCGCCCGCAACGGTAACTACACTCGCCGGCATACCGCGCAGGGACTGCGCGTCGGCGGGCGACTCCGTGGCGCCGGTGCGCTGACTGCGCACCGCGGTGCCGCGCGGACTGAACTGTGGAAGGGACGGCATACGTTCAGCGGATGACGGCACGCGCACGTACGTGGGTCATCGTCACCTCCCGGGATCGGCTCACGGAGGCATGACCGCGTGTCGCGACGCCGCCGACGCGGCGCGCGGTCGCGCTCAGCGCGCGGGGTCGAGGATCGCGACCGTCGCGAGGTCGGCGGGCGCCCAGGACAGGTCACGCAACCGCGCAACCGGCACCCACCGCACCTCGGCGTGCTCGAGCGCACGCCGCTCACCGTCGATCAGGGCGCAACGGTACGTCGTCAGCTCGATCTCCACGTGCGGTGCGGCGTTGACGCTCGTCGTCAGTGAGGCACCCACCGACACCCGGCATCCGAGTTCCTCGCCGATCTCGCGCACGAGGGCCTGCTGCGGTGTCTCGCCCGCTTCGACCTTGCCGCCGGGGAATTCCCACAGGCCCGCGAAGGTGCCGTCGCCGCGGCGAGCACACAGGACGCGCCCGTCCCGCTCGATGACGGCACCGACGACGGGGACGCGATGCACGGCGACCGGGCTGCTCAGCCGGCGCGTCGCTCGGCGAGGATGCCGGCGCGGTCGGGATTCTCGGCGAACCAGTCCGCGACGTACCAGCACACCGGGCTGACGCGGCGGTCGCCCGCACGTTCCAGTTCGGTCACCGCGCGCGCCACCAGTTCCCCGGCGTAGCCGTGGCCACGAAAGGGGGGCACGGTGTAGGCGCGCGTGAGGGCGACGGTGCGCCCGTCGTCCCGGTAGTCGAGCACGCTCACGAGATCGTCTCCGCGCCGCAGTGCGTAGCGCGAGGCATCGGGTTCGTGAGCGAAAATCAAATCGCTCATCCCCCCACCGTACGCCCGCGCGGCGCCACCATGGGCACTCCCCCTTCAGATGCTCCGAGGTGAGTGGGGCGGGCTCCGATCCACGGAGAGCGACCGAAGTTTGACACACTCGGACATCGTTCGTCATAATCGACGGCATGACTGACTTCGCACGCACTCTGTCCGCCCGGGAGGCGAACGGAACAGCGGGATGCATGATGCCCGCGCGCGTCGTCATGTGTTGCCGAATGTGTCGCTGACGCGAGATCCCGCTGGGTCACCCCGTTTCTGAACACGGCAGCGACCCCCGAGGCGACGGAGCGCACCACACCCCGTCACCTCGCACCCGGCCGCAACGGCCACCGGCAAGACCCCTCCGAACCCGTGGTTCACCCCCGGGTTCCACCCCGAAGGACATCCTGATGTCGACCACCGCCCTCCTTTCCCGTCCCGCTCCCCGCCACCTCCGACCCGTCGAAGACGTCGCCGCCACCGCGCATCCGGCGACCCCGTCGGGGTCCGCACCACGCGGCTTCGCCCTCTACGTCGGCATCGACGAAGCCAAGGCTGCCGTCGACGGGGTCAGCCTGTCGACCCTCGTCACGGCGCTGCGCGCCACCCTCGCCGAACTGGCCCCGCACGCCCAGTCGTACGCCACCGTCGCGCTCGCTCCGAGCGGAGCGGGTGGACGCGACGTCGACCTGGTGCGGCTCGCCCTGCACGAGCCGAGCGCAGTGGCCGCCACCAAGCAGGACGAGCCCGAGATCGACCACGTGCCCGGCGGTGTGACGATCGACATCTCCCGTCGGCGCGTACACATCGAAGGCGCGGCCGCGCCGCTGACCTTCAAGGAGTTCGAGTTGCTGCAGGACCTCGTGCTGCGCGAAGGCCGCACCATCGCGCGAACCGAACTGGTCTCGTCCCTGTGGAACAGCGCAACCGAGGATGATGTGCCCGGCGAGCGCACGATCGACGTGCATGTCCGTCGCCTGCGCAGCAAGCTCGGCCGCTACGAAGACATCGTGCGCACCGTGCGCGGCGTCGGCTACCGGTTCGACCGCCACGCCGATGTCGTCATCCGCTACGGCCACGGCGCTCCCTCCCCCGACCGCGTCTGACCCGCACCCTGCCGGGATTGCGCGAACTGCTGCCCCGGAGCGGCCCACACCGCAGAATGCGCACCCTCGACAGCCGTGGCGCCGGACGGGGTCGGGAGTGGGTCGTAGAGTGGGCCGCGTGAGACGGGGAACGCGGACGCCGACAGCCGAGCACCGCTCGGGGCTGGCCGCGGTGGCGCCGGTCGGCGAGACCGAGTTCCGTCCGCGCACTCCGATCGACGTGCGGCGCGCGGTGCGCCCGCAGCAGCACGGGCCGGGCGACCCGTCGCAGACCGAGGCCGCCGGCGTGATCTGGCGCGTGTCCCGCACCCCGGCGGGCCTGGCCACCCTCGCGCTGCGCATCGAACCCGCCCGCACCCGCGCCGCCGCGTGGGGGCCGGGCGCCGAGTGGGCGCTCGACCAGCTCCCCCGCCTCTGCGGCGCGGACGACGACCCCGCCGGCTTCGACGCGGCCGGTCATCCTCTCGTCGCCGAACTGCACCGCCGGCACCCGGACGTTCGCCTGGGCCGCACCGACCTCGTGTTCGACGCGTTCGCCTCCGCCGTGTTCGAACAGAAGATCACCGGCCTGCAGGCCTTCCACGCCTGGCGGTGCGTGCTGACGTGGTTCGGCGAGCGTGCCCCCGGCCCCACCCCACGGCCGATGTTCGCCCCACCCGCGCAGTGGCAGCTGGTGCCGAGCTGGGGCTGGCACCGGGCTGGGCTGGAGCCCCCGCAGTCCCGGACGATCGTGGCAGCCGCACGCCGTCGCCCCGCGCTCGAGCGCGCCGCCGGGCACGCTCCAGACGGCGACGGGCGCGACCGCGTGTTCACGAGTATGCCGGGCGTCGGTGTGTGGACCAGCGCCGAAACCCGCATTCGCGCGTTCGGCGACCCCGACGCAGTGAGCTTCGGCGACGCACACGTCGCGCACGAGGTGGGGTATGCCCTCACCGGATCACGGACCGACGACGACGGGATGCGCGAACTGCTCGCGCCGTGGTCCGGTCACCGTCAGCGGGTCATCCGGCTGCTGGCGCTCAGCGGTGTCCGCGAGCCCCGCCGCGCCCCTCGGCTGCACCCTGAGGACCACCGGCATCGCTGACCGTTGCGGATGTCGGGCAGCAGCGACACACTTCAGGAATGAACCTCAATCCCTATCTCTCCTTCCGGGGCACAGCCCGCGCCGCCCTCGAGTTCTACCACGCCGCGCTCGGCGGCACCCTGGCGATTGACGACTTCACGGCTTTCCCCGACATGGGGATCGATCCGAGCGAAACACACCTGGTCATGCACGGCCAACTCACCACGGCGGAGGGCCTGGTGCTCATGGCCGCCGACACACCGAGTTCCATGCCCTACGCCGCGCCCGCGGGCATCTCCGTCTCGCTCAACGGCGACGACGAGGCACGCCTGCAAGCCGCTTGGGACAGCCTCACGGACGGCGGCACCGTCGTCATGCCCTTCGAGGTGCCACCGTGGGGCGGTCGGTTCGGCATGTTCACCGACCGGTTCGGCATCGATTGGATGCTCGCGGTGAACGCGCCGCCGCAGTGACACCGGCACAGGTCGCGCCCCGTACTGTGGAGGACATGCACGCACGGAACACCGGATGGCCACGAGGACGCATCGGTTGGGTGATCGGCAGCGTGGCACTGCTGGGCCTTGGCGTTCTGTTCGGCCTGATCATGCAGAACGTGTGGCTCGGTCTCACCGTCGCGGTGATCATCTCGATCGGATGGCTCATCGCTTACGAGTCGTGGCGCGGCCGCACCCCCGGGCTCGACGACCCGTTCGACGACGGCGCCCGGCTGTGACCCACCCCGTCACCACTCAGTAGTACACCGCGAGCGGCCCGCGCGGGCCGTCGATGACCTGCACCGGGGTGTCGAAGAGCGCCGACAGCACGTCATCACGCATGATCTCCTCGGGCGGGCCGAACGCCGCAACCTGGCCCTCCTTGACGGCGCAGATGCGGTCGGCGTAGTGCGCGGCGAAGTTGATGTCGTGCAAGACCACGACGACGGTGCGGCCGAACTCGCGCGCGACTCCGCGCAGGTGACGCATCATCTGGGCCGCATGCTGCATGTCGAGGTTGTTCAGCGGCTCGTCGAGGAGGATGTAGTCGGTGTCCTGCGCGAGCACCATCGCGACATAGGCGCGCTGGCGTTGACCTCCGGAGAGCTCATCCAGATAGCGCGCCTCCAGCAGGCGCAACCCCAAAAAATCGATCGCCCGGTCCACGATCGCGTCGTCGACGACGGTCAGGCGCCCGTGGGAGTGCGGATATCGGCCGAAACCGACCAGCTGTCGCACGGTGAGCCGCGTGACGAAATGGTTCTCCTGCCGCAGAATCGCCACCACCTTTGCGAGATCGCGAGGTCGGGTCGCCGACACATCGTGACCGCCCACCGAGATCGACCCGGCATCCGCCTCCAGCAGGCGACCGATCATGGTCAGCAGCGTCGACTTCCCGGCGCCGTTGGGACCCACCATCGCGGTGACGCCGCCGACGGGCAGTTTCAGATCCACCGGCCCGATCGATACCTCGGCGTCGTAGCGTTTCTCCACGGCGGACAGCTCGATCACAATCGTCCCTTTCGCAACAGGTAGACCAGGAAGAACACGCCACCGACGATCTCGACGATGATACCGACGGCGCCCCGTGCCGAGAACACGTGCTTCATGACGACGTAAGCGCCAGCAAGGATGACGAAGCCGACCAACCATGCCATCGGGAACAACCTGCGGTGGGCATATGTGTCGGCGAGCTGGTAGGTGATCATCGCGACGAGAAAGCCGAGAAAGGTCATCGGTCCGATGAGCGAGGTCGACACCGCCATCAGTACCGAGACCAGCAGCAGTGCGAGCATCGTCTCACGCTGCTGTTCCGAGCCGAGACTCACCGCGACGGGGCGGCCCAACGCCAACACATCGAGGCGCCGCCCGCTCCACCACAGTCCGAGACCGGCCAGAAGCGCCAGCGGCGCCGCCAGGCCGAGATGGGTGACGTCGGCGTTCGCGATACTGCCGATCAGCCGCGCCGTCAGCAGGTCGAACTCGGTCGGCGTGAGCAGCCGCTGCAGAAACGTGGAGAACGCTGCCAGCGCACCACCCAGGATGATGCCGACCAGCAGCATGATCTGCATGTTCGCCAGCCGACCGGACAGGAGCCAGCCGTATAGCGCCGCGGCGAAGGCGACCATCGTCGCCACCTGCAGCACGTATGCCCCGGCACCATACAGCGCGAGGCCGCCGGCGGCTCCGAAGAAGAAGATCGCTGCCGTGGAGATCGCAGTGTAGAGCGATTCGAACCCCATGATCGACGGCGTGACGATACGGTTCCCGGCGACGGTCTGGAACGCGACGGTGGCGGCACCCTGGCAGAAGGCGACGACCGCGATGACGGCAAGATTCCCCACCCGCAGGTCCACGATCCGCCAGAAACCTCCGCTGCCCACCGGCATCGGGTTGTCCCACAGCAGCACCGCCGCCGCAAGGAGGATCGCTGTCGCCGCCAGCGCACCGATGACCGCGCCGTAGCGGCGGGCCGCGGCAGCGGTCGCGAACACGCTTGAGCGCCTGCCGGTCACGAGGTCAGGCACGACGACGCTGCCGGAGGAGCAGGGCGGTGAACACGACGGATCCGACCATGGCGAGGATGAGGGAGACCGGCACCTCGAAGGGCGCGTTGATGGTGCGGGCGACGATGTCGCACGCGGTGATCAGTGCCACCCCTCCCAGCGCCACCCATGGCAGATTGGAGCGGAGGTCGTCGCCGCGAATCAGCGACACCACGTTGGGCACGACCAACCCCAGGAAGGGCAGGTTTCCGACCACGACGGTCACCGTTCCCGCCGCCAGCGCGATCAAACCGGTTCCCCACAGCACCACCCGCCGGTAGTCGAGACCGACGTTCGTCGCGATGTCCTGCCCTAGGCCTGCAATCGTGAACCGGTCGGCGGTGAGGAACAGGGCGACCACGACACCCAGTACGATCCAGATCGGCTCGTACTGCCCGCGCAACACCGAGGTGAACGACCCGGTGAACCAGATCGCCATGCTCTGCAACAGATTCGTCGACAGCGCAAGGTAGGTGGACACCGCCCCGACGACCGCGCCGAGCATCAGGCCCACGATCGGGACGATGATCGACGAGGTGAGCATGATGCGGCGGAGGATCGCGAAGAAGAACATCGTGCCGAGAAAGGCCATGCCGACCGCTCCCAGCATCCGCACCAACAGCGGCGCCTCGGGGAAGAGCACCATGACCAACAGCAACCCGAGACCGGCCCACTCGGTGGTACCGGTCGTCGTCGGTTCCACGAAGCGGTTCTGTGTCAGCATCTGCATCACGAGGCCGCACATCGCGATCGCTGCCCCGGCCAGCACCAGTGTCACGGTGCGGGGCACACGCGTGATCCAGAACATCTGCGCACCATCGGGCTGGTTCCAGATGTCGTAGACCCCGATCAGAAGCGATGCCGCCAGCAGCACGGCGACGGCGAGCGCGCCCGCCCACAACGGCCACGTGAACAGCCGCTGCTGTCCACGTGACCTCGTCGCTGTCCCGGTTGCCACCGGCTGTCTTCCCCTCATTGTCGTCGCAGGTTCGCCTCCGACCGGTCCTTCCGCGGACGGGATCAGCCCTCGAGGGCCTCGGCGAAGGAGACGAGGAACTCCGTGTAGGTCTGAATGCCCTCGTTGAGGTAGGTGTCCTGCGGCATGTAGATCACCTGCCCCTCTGCGACGGCGGTGACGTTCTGCAGCGCTTCGGAGCCGGCGATCAGATCGCTGGCCGGGACGTACTCCTCGTCGGTGTTCGCGGCGACGGCCGCATCCCGATCCATCACGAGGATCCAGTCGGGGTTCGAGTCCGCGATCGCTTCCACCGAGATGTCATCGCCCTGGTGATTGCTCGATCCATCCGAGGCCAGCGACGGCGTCAGGTCAAGCATTTCGAACACCGGCCCTAGCGTACGGCCGGTGACCGGGGCCGCGTAGTTGATGTCGCCACCCGAAGTGATCACGGCCATCACGGTATCCGAGTCGTCGTAGGCGGCCTGAGCCCGCACGATCTGCTCCTCGAAGTCCGCAACCAGCCGTGCGGCAGCCTCTTGTTGGTCGAAGATCTCTCCCAGCGCCGTCGTCTGACGAATGAGCTCCTCGGCGAACGGTTCGCCCTCACGTGGGTCGAGTTCCACGATTGTGGCGTCGGGTACGAGGGTCTGAAAGTCGCTGTAGAACTGCGCGAACCGCTGACCGTTGACGATGAGGTCAGGGTCTGCCGCAACGACCGACTCAAGATCGGGTTCTCCGTGGGTACCCAGGTTGATGACATCGGGGTTGGCCGCATAGGACAGCGCAGGAGAGAAGATGTCCAAGGGGGCCGCGACGATCTCGACCCCCCAGTCGTCGAGGGTCTGAATGGTGCGGTTGTCGGTGGCCACGACCCGAGCCGGCGGTACCGTCACCGTCTGCTCGCCATGGTTGTCGTTGACGACGACGTGTCGCTCGGCCGGCGTCGTCGCCGCATCGCCCGATGCGGCGGTCGTGGTACTGCAGCCGGCCAGAGTCGCGATGGTCGCGGCAGTGAGCGCGGCGACAGACGGGCGAAGCAGGCGCGGGGACATGAAGGCTCCATTTCTTCAGTGGACGGGAAGTAGGTTAGGCAAACCTCACTTGCGGTCGACGCTATCAGGGTAGCCTCACCTAAGTAAAGCCACCATCCTCTGCGCGGGGCAGGGGGTTATCCCGAACGCAGATGTCCGGGTGTCTCGGGTGCGCCCCGCCGGGCACCGCCCTAGCGTGGAGGCATGACTACCGCCGCACCCCCACGACCACGGGTCCTCACCCACGCGGCCGCTCTGGCGCAGCTGGCCGCCATGGGCGTGTTCGGGGTGACCGCCTTCACGATCCTGATCAGCGTGCTCGCCACCGGCGTCGGCCTGCTCATCATCGCCGTCGGTATCCCCTTCCTGTCCCTGTTCGCCTACGGGCTGTTCGGCGTCGCCTGGATCGAATACGAGCGCGTCGAGGGACTGTACCGCCTGGGCCTGCCGCAGCTGCAACCGCGCCGCCGGGAGCGCCCCGGGTTCGGCGGCTGGCTGCGGATGACGTGGAGCCAGGCCACCGACGGCGCCACCTGGCGAGGGGCGCTGAGCTCGGCGCTGGCCACTCTGCTGGGGTTGGCGGCGATGAGCGCGATCGGCACGCTCATGGCGAGCGTTGTCATCGCGTTCGCGCCCCTGTCCGGCGTCGAAGAAGTCCGCGTCGTCGGCGGCCTCGCGGTGCCCGCAGCGTGGGCGACCGCGGTGGGGATCAGCGGGGCACTCCTCTCGCTCGCCGTCTGCGCGGGCATCGTGCTGCTGCACGCCGCCGCTACCCGGGACATCCTCACCCCGTCCCGCGCCGCCGCGCTCGCCGCACAGGCGCGCGCCGCGACGGAGCAGCGCGCCGGCGCGGTGCGCGCCAGCGAGGTCGAGCGCACCCGCATCGAACGCGACCTGCACGACGGCGTCCAGCCGCGCCTGGTCTCGGTGGCCATGACCCTGGGCATGGCGCAGGAGAAGCTGCAGACCGACCCGGCCACCGCGAAGGACCTGATCGACGAAGCGCACACCTCGACGAAGGCCGCCATCACCGACCTGCGTCAGCTCGCTCGCGGCATTCACGCGTCCGTCCTCGACGACCGTGGGCTGGATGCCGCGCTCTCGGCCCTCGCCGCCCGTTCCCCTGTCCCGGTGCAACTGGACACACGCATCGACACCCGCTGCTCGCGCACGGCCGAAGCCGCCGTCTACTTCGCCGTGGCGGAGTCGCTGACCAACGCGGCCAAACACTCCCGGGGCAGCCAGGCACGCGTCGCGGTGCGATGCCGGCCGGACCAGACCCTGTGGGCGCGCATCGAAGACGACGGCATCGGCGGGGCACGCATTCTCCCCGGCGGCGGACTGGACGGCATCACCCAGCGCATCCTCGCCGCCGGGGGAACCGCCCGGCTGGAAAGCCCCGCCGGCGGCCCGACCGCTCTGGAGGTGAGTGTGCCGTGCGCATCCTGATCTGCGAAGACTCCACACTGTTGCGCGAGGGACTGGTGCGGCTGCTCGAAGACGCCGGCCACGAGGTGATCGCCGCCCTCTCCGACGCGAGCGGTCTGTCCGACACCGCCGCCCGGACCACGCCGGAGCTGTGCATCCTGGACGTGCGCCTGCCGCCGACCTTCACCGACGAGGGCATCCGCGCCGCACTCGCCCTGCGCACGCACTCACCGGACCTTCCGGTCCTCGTTCTCAGTCAGTACGTCGAGGAGCGGTACGCGAGCGAGCTGATCAGCGCGCACAGCGCGGCGCTGGGCTATCTGCTGAAGGATCGCGTCGCCGATGTGCGCGACTTCCTCGACTCCGTGAACCGGATCGGGGCCGGCGCCACCGTGCTCGACCCCGAGGTCGTCGCGCAGCTGCTCACGCGGCGGGCGCGGGACGAACGGATGGCGCGGCTCACGGACCGCGAACGGGCGGTGCTCGCCCTCATCGCCGAGGGCAAGAGCAACCAAGCGATCGCCGCGGCCCTGTTCGTCAGCGAAGCCAGCATCGAAAAACACATCACGTCGTTGTTCCAGAAGCTCGACCTCGAGCAGGACGAACACGGCAACCGCCGCGTCCTCGCCGCGCTCGTCCACCTCGAACACGGTGACCAGACGTTCTTGAACGGAGCCTTCTCGTGAGTATCACCGCACCGCCCCCGCCGCAGCCGCCCACCCCGGCACCGGCTTCCACCACCCCGCCCGCGCGCCGGCAGTCCGCCCGTGTCACCGCAACGGTCTTCACTGTCGTCGGCGCCCTCATCCTCGGCGGGACGGTCGTCACCGGCACGATCTCGGCCCTGCGGACGGCCTCCGCATCGTCGTCGGAGGTCACCCTGACGGCACGTTCGGCCGGGGTAGCACTCGTGAACACCGACAACTCGGCCGGCACTCTCGTGGTGCGCTTCGACGACTCGGCCACCGAGGCTTCGCTCGAGGTGATCGGGAGCACCGCAACCGACTGGCGGCTGACGCGCGACGGCGACACACTCGACGTTCGGGTGGAGCGCGAATGGTGGCCGGGCGGGAGCCTGTGGTCGCTCTGGCACGACGGCGGCGACAGCGCCGTGCTGACACTGCCGGGAGAGCTCGCAGGTGTCGACGCGCGACTCGGCCTCAGCGCCGGGACGGTCCGCGCGGACGGCACGTTCGGCCGGCTGCAGGTGAACATGAGTGCCGGCGACGCGGAACTGTCCGGCTCGGCTCGTGAGTTGGCGCTCGATGTCAGCGCCGGCGATATCGACTTCAACCTGGACGGCGTCGACCGCATGACGGTCGGCGTCAGCGCGGGGGGCGTCTCCGGCGCCGTCACCGGCAACCCCCCGGCTTCGGTGGACATCGCGGTGAGTGCCGGCTCGGTCGATATGACCCTGCCCGACGGCGCCTACGCGGTGGCCTCGGATGTATCCGCCGGGTCGTTCCAGAATCGGTTGACCTCCGTCGCCGGCTCGACGTCCCAGGTCACGGTCGGCGTGTCGGCCGGCGATGTGACCCTCCGTTCGGCCGGTTGACCCGGCCGAACCTCAAGTCGCGACGCGGAAGTGCGCCGTGCGCCGCTCCTCACGGAGAACGGAAGCAGCAGAGGCGACCGCGAACAACGCCACGATCAGTAGGTACACCGACCAGATGAGGCTCAGTCGCGACATGCTCCACTGTCCGCCGTTCTCCGTGACCGTGTCGGAAGCGGACAGCAGCGCATGCTGGGAGGCGAGGCGATTGTCGGTGATGAGGTTGTCGGTGAACTGCGTGGTCGCGGTGTCGCTCGGATCGATCCGCACACCGACGCGATTGTCGCGCACCGTGTTGTTCTCGAACCGGGTGCCCGGAGAATCCGCCGTCACGAGCCCGTCACCGGTGTTGTCGTAGACGGTGTTGTTGCTGATCAGATTGCCAGTGGAACGCTCGTCCATCATGATGCCGTTCTCGCCGTTGTCGTGTGAGATCGAATTGCGGACGACACTGTCGGTGACGTGGTCGGAGAAAATGATGCCGTGCGCGCGGTTGCCGTAGGCCTCGACCCCGTCGACGACGAGCCCCGTGCTGTACGTGTGCGGGTCGAGTCCGTACAGCGCGTTGTTGCGGAACACGCTGTCGAGGTACTGCACGCCGACCGCCGCATTGGTGTACGCGCCGATGAACGACTCCTCGAACACCGAGTCCTGCACGGTGCCGGTGGTGCCGTGGGACCACGACACCCCGTAACTGGAGTTCCAGTCCCAGCCGAGGGCACTGAAGGTGGTGTCGGTCGCATTCATCGTCGCGTCGTGGGACGCCACGATGAACGGCCGGTACGCCTCGGGCTCCGCGCCGACATCGCGCGTGGTGATCGTGACCCCTTCGAACTCGAGCTCCCCGCCGCGGGTGCCGAGGAACACACTGTTCATGTGCGCCAGGTACAGGGTGTCGACGTCGGGCGCGGCGACAGCGAACTGGGTCTGCGGGCCGAGCGTGATGGCTGCGCGTGCGACGTACGAGCCGCCCCCCTCGTCGGTGAGCCAGTCGCCGTCGTCGACCATCGCCGCCAGCTGCGGAATCGTGGTCGCGGTGCCCGGGATCTCTTTCACCTCGGTGCCGCCTGCCAGCAGGGTGATCGAGTCGCGCTCGACCCGGATGCAGTGAATCGCGGGGTCCGGTTCGGGGAGATCGCGCGCGAGCGAGTTGGGCGGGCGCCCCGTCTGCACCAGCGCCACCGGGTCGTACGCATCGTTGAAGGGCTCACGCTCGACGTGAGCGAACGGCGTGATCTTGTCGGAGCGGATGGCGAAGGCCATCGACGCCACCGCGGCGACCATCCCCAGCGTCAACGCGAAGATGATCACCCGCGCCACGATCCGTCGGCCGATGTAGCGCGGCGTCGTCGAATCTGCTGACATGTACGACCCCCTGAAGTGATTCGCCTCCATCCTGACAGCCGCAACCGGAGCGCCCGGCCCACCGCCGCAACCTGTGGATAACTTCCGCGGCACCGTTGCCGGGAGGGTACCGTGGCGCGTGCGCCGAACGTGGGGTTCGGCGCAGACATACCGTCGCTGCTCAGCGCCTTGCCGCACCACGCGGTGGATCGCTGACGCAGCGCCATGCGATACCAGGGGGGTAGCACATGTCGACCATTCATGTCGTGGGCGCAGGGGTTGTCGGATCGGCAACGGGAAAGGGCCTTGCCACACACGGACACGACGTCACGTTCGTCGACACGAACGAGACCGCCCGCAGCCGCGTCCGCGCACAGGGTTTCGCCGCCTGTGCGCCGCAGGACCAATCGCTGGACGGCGTCGATGCGGTCTTCGTCGCCGTGACGGCGCTCACCGGTGACCACGGGGTGGATCTGACCCACCTCATGAACGCCACAGAGAGCCTCGGACAGAAGCTTCGCCGCACCGAGTCCCATCCGCTGTTCGTGTACCGCTGCACGATGCCTCCCGGCACCATGCGGGACACGATCATTCCGCGGCTGGAGCAGGTGTCGCAGCGGTCGGTCGAGCGCGACTTCGGCGTTGTGTACAACCCCGAGTACCTACGCGCAGCGACCGCGGAAGAGGACTTCCTCAACCCGCGACTGGTCACACTGTCGACCGTTGACAAGCACAACCAGAGCCACAAGTTCGCCAACCACCTGCTGTCGGACCTGCCGGCACGGCAGATGTGGCTGCCGCTGGAAGTGGCCGAGTTCCACAAGTATGTCAACAACGTCGGCAACGCCGTGACGATCTCGTTCTTCAATCTGATGCGGCGCATCGGCGAGAACACGGGCCTGGACGGCAGCAGCATCGACCGCGCCTTCGAGGCGACCGTCGCCTCCGCGGAGTTCCGCTGGAACTCTCGGTACGGCACCCGCGACCTCGGGGCCTACGGCGGCGCGTGCCTTCCGAAGGACACCCTCGCGCTGACCCACTACGCCGACCAGATCGGCATCGACACCCACATCCTGCGCGCGGTCATGGACTTCAACGAGGGATACCGCACGGAGCGGCCCTCGGTCGAGGATCTCGAGCAGCACGCGGCACAGGACATCCCCGCATGACGACCGAGGACATCCTGCCCTGGTTCCTCCTGATCTGCTTCCTCATCCCGCTCGTCGAGGTGATCATGATGGCCGTCGGCGCACTCTGGGCGACGATCGGCTACCGGCGGGCACCGCGGAAGTTCACGGAGCTGATCATCCAGGTCACCACGGTCGGCAAGGAACCCGAGCTGGTGCAGCGCACCGTCGACACGATCCGCGGGTACAAACTGAAGATGCCGTACCAGATCTGGGTCGCGATCGAACCGGGTCACTTCGTGGACTATGAGAACGTCGACCGGGTCATCGTCGTGCCCGACGACTTCGAGTGCCTGCCCATCGACAAGGCGCGCGCGCTGGAGTTCACGCGGCGACTGCGGGAGGAACTCGGGCTGTCCCGCCCCGACGTGAAGATCATCCTCGTCGACGACGACACCTTGCCGTCGCGCCGCTACGTCAACCTGGCCTACACCGGCGACTACGACCTGTGTCAGGGCGTCACCGTCCCCAATCGCTGGTACGCGATCGGTGGTTGGCGCCACTTCCTCCTCAGCCACCTCGACGACATCCGCACCAGAAACTGTCTCGTGTACTGCTCATGCACTCAGGGCATGCTGCAAAAGCCGCTGTTCGTGCACGGGGAAGGACTGTGCATCACCGGGCACGCCGAGAAGATCGTGACCTGGAACCGTCGCATCGTCGCCAGCGATGACCTGGTGTTCGGCACCAACGCCGCGCACCGCGCCCTGAGCTGGGGCTACTTCCACGCCGCGATCCAGTTGGTCTCGCCCTGGTCGTTCCGTGAGAACCTCAACCAGCGGTGGCGCTGGACGTGGGGCAACTTCGACGCCATCGCGAGCCGTGACATCATGCCGCGGGGCGCCGCGATCTTCAAGGCCGCCAAATACGCGATGGGCCTGATCTCAGTGACCGCTTCGACGACCGGGCTCATTCTTCTCCTCACCGGGCAGATCAAAGTGCCGCACCAAGCGCACACGGTGTTCTTGATCTCGTTGTCGCTATGGTTCTTCTCCTACGGCATCTCAGGGTGGATCAACGCGGGCGGCCAGCCCAATCGCGAGCAGGCCGCGAACCGGGAGGCGTGGGGGTGGTTCTCTCGGCGGGTGCTGTGGCCGCTGAGCGGCCACAGCACCGCACGCGTCGCCTCGGTACGATTCTGGGGCAGCCGCGTGATGCAGGGTCTGGCCGCCACGATCCTCACCCCGATGACGGCGCTCACGCCGATCTTCGTCATCATCTACAGCGTCGTGCGCGGCCGGCCGAAGAAGTTCATCATGATCAAGAAGGCGAACGACGTGATGAGACTCTCCGCCGACAACGTCCACGTGGAGGAGGCAGCTCTGGGAGCGGTGGCGTCCCGGGACTGAGCTGCCCGGCTCGGCGCTAGCGTGGACGGGTGCACGTGTTCACCGGTCATCTTCCCGGCAGCCGCGCGTACCGCCACGTGCTCACCGGCCTGTTCTTCGCCGGTGTCGCCACCTTCGCCCAGTTGTACTCGATGCAGGCGGTGCTGCCGTCGGTCGCGGCGGACTTCGACGTCACCCCCGCGACGGCGTCGCTGACGGTCTCGGCCACGACACTCGGGGTGGCCGCCTCGGTGATCGGCTGGTCGTCGGCAGCCGATCGCATCGGACGCGTGCCGGCGATGACGGTCGGCATCGCCGCCGCAACCCTCTGCGCGCTCATCGCCCCCGCGGCTCCGACGCTCGAGCTGTTGCTCGTGGTCCGTGCGGGAGAGGGCGTCGCGCTCGGGGCGGTGCCGGCGATCGCGCTCGCCTACCTCGCCGAGGAAGTCGATGCCGGTCACACCGCCGCCGCCGCCGGAAGCTACATCGCCGGCACGACCGTGGGCGGACTGGCCGGCAGGGTGATCGCCGGGCCGTTCGGCGACCTCGGCCAGTGGCGGTGGGGCGTGTTCACGGTCGCCGCGGTGTGCGTGGTCTGCGCAGTCCTGTTCCTGCGTTTCACCCCCGCCTCGCGCGGATTCGCGCCGTCGGCGGCGCGCAGCGGCCCGAGCCTTGCCGCCAGGCTCGCCGGCAATCTCGCCGACCGCCGCCAGCTCGCGCTGTACGCGCAGGCCTTGCTGCTCATGGGCGGTTTCGTCGCCGTGTACAACTACCTCGGCTTCCGGCTCTCCGAACCCCCGTTCGCGCTCCCCCTGTGGGTCGTGTCGTTCCTGTTCCTCGCCTACCTCGCCGGCACGATCACCTCCCCGTGGGCCGGGGCCCTCGCCTCCCGCTACGGGCGGCTCCCCGTTCTCCTCGCCGCCCTCGCGGTGATGGCCGGCGGTCTCGCACTGACCCTGGCCGGCGCGCTGTGGGCGGTGATCGCGGGGCTGCTGGTCATGACGGCCGGGTTCTTCGCGGCCCACGCCATCGCGTCGGGCTGGGCCCCCGCGGCCAGCCGTCCCGAGGCGCGCGCCCAGGCCGCATCCCTCTACTACCTCGCGTACTACGGCGGATCCAGCCTGTTCGGGTGGGCGCTGGGGTTCACCTTCGCAGGTTTCGGATGGTCGGGCATGGTCGGCGGTGTCCTGCTGATGATCGCTCTCGCGGCCGTGATCGCCGCGATGTGGCTGCGGCGGTGACCGGCCGCGGCACCGGCGCTTCCTGATAGCAGGCTTGGCATCGGCTGTGGGTCCCCGTCAGGCACTGGCCGGGAGGGGAGCAAGCTCCTAAACTGCGTGTCACTGCAGTTCCCCCAACTGCGATAAACGCAGAGCCCCCGTTCTGTGTTCCCCCTCGGCAAGAGGGAAGGGCCGGTCGGCCGGTTTCCCCGACCGGCCCTCTTCACGTGCGGGGCGGGGCCCGTCGGACTACCGTGGTCACCGTGACCACCCCCATCGATGCCACTGCCACCCCCGCCTGGGCGGAGCTCACCGAGCTTCGCGACGGATTCACCCCCGACCTCCGCTCCTGGTTCGACGCCGACCCCGGCCGCGTCGCCCGGTTCACGGTTGATGCCGCCGACCTCCGCGTCGACCTGTCGAAGAACCTCATCACCGACGAGATCGTCGCCGCGCTGGTGCGGCTGGCCGAACAGACCGGCGTCGCCGAACGCTATCGGGCGATGCTCGCAGGCGTGCACATCAACACCACCGAAGACCGCGCGGTGCTCCACACGACGCTGCGACGGCCCGCCGGCGCCACCCCCGCGCTCGTCATCGACGGCCAGCACGTCGACGACGATGTGCAGGGCGTGCTCGACGCGATGAGCGCGTTCGCGGAGCGGGTCCGCTCCGGGCAGTGGCGCGGCGTCACCGGCAAGAAGGTGACCGACGTCGTCAATATCGGTATCGGCGGGTCCGACCTCGGCCCGGTGATGATCTCCGAAGCACTCGAGCCGTATGCGGATGCCGGCATCCGCGCCCACTTCATCTCCAACATCGATCCATTCGATCTGGCGCACAAGACGAAGGACCTCGACCCGGAGACCACGCTCGTCATCGTCGCGTCGAAGACCTTCACAACGCTGGAGACCTTGACCAACGCGCGGCTGGCGCGCGACTGGCTGTGGGCGGGACTGACCGCGACGGGCGCGATCGACGGGTCCGCGCCGCAGCAGGCGGATGCGGTAGCTCACCACTTCGTGGCGGTGTCGACGGCGCTCGACAAAGTGGCGGCGTTCGGGATCGACACCGCGAACGCCTTCGGCTTCTGGGACTGGGTCGGCGGCCGGTACTCCGTCGACTCGGCGATCGGGTTGTCGCTGGTGCTCACGCTCGGCCCCGACGCGTTCCGGGAGCTGCTCGCCGGTTTCCACGCCGTCGACGAGCACATGGCGAGCACACCGTTGGCCCGGAACGTCCCGGTGCTGATGGCGTTGCTCAACATCTGGTACACGAACTTCCTGGGCGCACAATCGCACGCCGTCCTCCCCTATGCGCAGCAGCTCCACCGGTTCGCTGCGTACCTGCAGCAGCTCACGATGGAATCCAACGGCAAGAGTGTGCGCTGGGACGGATCCCCCGTCACCAGCGACACCGGCGAGGTCTTCTGGGGCGAACCGGGGACGAACGGCCAGCATGCGTTCTACCAGCTGATTCACCAGGGCACCCGGCTCATCCCCGCCGACTTCATCGCGTTCGTGAACCCGGCGTATCCGCTCACCGACGACGGTCGCGACGTGCACGGCCTGTTCCTGGCGAACTTCCTGGCGCAGACCAAGGCGCTCGCGTTCGGGAAGACGTCCGCCGAGGTGGCGGCCGAGGGGACCACCGGGCCGCTCGTGGCAGCCCGCACTTTTCCGGGCAACCGGCCCACAACGTCGATCTTCGCCAGCGAGCTCACCCCGCGCACGCTGGGCGAACTGGTCGCGCTGTACGAGCACATCACGTTCGTCCAGGGGGCGATCTGGGGCATCAACTCGTTCGACCAGTGGGGCGTCGAGCTGGGCAAGCAGCTCGCGCTGCAGATCGCGCCGGCGATCGACGGCGACCCGGCTGCGATCGACGCACAGGACGCCTCGACACAGGCCCTGCTCGCCTATTACCGCACGCACCGCCGGTAGTCGCATCCGTCCTCGCCCCCGGACGGTCATGAGGGGCACAGGCTTCTCGCACGCCGCGTTCAGGTCGCACCGGTGAACCGCACAGGGTGACGGCGCACCGTGGAGGTATCACGTCCCCCCGAACCGACGTGCCCTCGACGCTAACCCGCGCGCCGACCGAGAGGACCTCCTCCCATGCCCGCATCCACTCTCATCCCCCGCACCCCGCTGCGCCGTGAGCGGCGTCGGCCGCGCCCCCTTCACCGGCTCGGCGTCGCCCTCGCCGTCGGCGTCGCACTCGCCGGAAGCGCCGGACCCGCCTACGCGGCCACGGCGGCAAACCTCGCGACCCAGGCGCCTACGTTCGATGCTGCCGCGTCGGACACCGTCGTGGCGCTCGACACCGCCGCGCAGGTGCTCGCCCGCGCACAGGTCGCGCAGACGGAGGCAGCGCTGTCCGGGCTCGACCTCGGTGACGCGGCGAGCACGATCGACACGAGCGACGTGCGCGCCGGGATGAAGGACCTTTCCGAGATCGACCTGGTCCCGACGGTCGCGATTCCGGAGAAGACCGAGGACCTCATCGTCGCGACCGCGCTCGTGCGCGTCTCGACCGCGCAGTTGGAAGACGACCTCGCCGGCGCGCGAGCCGCCGAGCAGGCCCGGCTGGCCGCCGAGGAGGCCAAACGCGCGGCCGCGGCGAAGAAGAAGGCGGAGGAGGAAGCGCTGCGCAAGGCCGAGGAGGAGGCGCATCGCGCCGCCGAGCAGGCTCAGCAGGAGCAGGCGCAGCAAGAGCAATCGGCGTCGGGGACATCGGGAACGACCGCCGCGGTGGGCGGCAACAGTGCGGGAGGGGCGCAGGCGGCGGCGCAATCGTTGGCGGCGTCGGACTACGGCTGGGGCGCCGACCAGTTCTCGTGCCTGGTCTCGCTGTGGAACCGTGAGTCCGGCTGGAACTACCAGGCCTACAACGCCGCCAGCGGCGCCACCGGCATCCCCCAGGCGCTCCCCGGCAGCAAGATGGCCTCCGCAGGCGCCGACTGGCAGACCAACGCGACGACGCAGATCGTGTG
>NZ_JBKEAY010000092.1:0-2107 GCF_047972865.1 Microbacterium sp. | reverse complement strand
TCGTCGTTTTCCTTCCGAGATGGATGTGAAGAGTTCTCTCGAAGGATCACACGGTGACCGTCGCCACGCTCACAGCGACGCGGTCACCCGCGACCCGTACACCACGCTATTGGACGCAACCCCGGGGGGGGTGCCGGAGCGTGGGCTGAGCTTCAACCGACGCCATACCCGAAACCGGGGCCTGGTCTTCATGCGACTGCTGCAGCGTGCCGTCGCGTCCGAACCCGTCACCTACCGCGCACTCGTACGCATCTCACGTCCGAAAGCAACACATCCCGCGGGCGTGCACACCCAAACCCGCCGCCGCCCCGGAACGCTCGACGTCGAGACCATCGATCCTCCCTGGCATCGCCCCCGACCACCCCGACAACGCTGAGACCCGCGAACCACGAGCACCCAACTCGGCGGGATGCTCTCTCCGGTGGAACGTCGATCACGCTGAGCCGGCGCCGGCGGCGGTCAGCGGGGGCTATCGAAGCTCCAGGCGTCGGGGTCGATGGCGGTCGCGATGTCCCAGCCTTCGGCATCCCATCGGAAGGTGGCCACGGCGCATGTCGGCATGGCAGCGATCCCGCCTCCGGACAGGCGTCCGGCCAGCGCGGTCATGCCGGGGTCGTGTGCGACGAGTGCCACCCGGTCGGCCCCGGAACTGGCCGCGACGGCAAGCAGTGTGCGCGGCGAGGCGCCGTACAGGTCCGTGCGCAGTTCGGGCGTCAGCCCGAGGGCGTCGCCGAAGAAGCCCGCCGTCGTCCGGGCGCGCAGCGCCGTCGACGCCACGATCGCGTCGAGCATTGTGCCCGCCGCCCGCAGTCGCTGCGCCATGACCGGGCCGTCCCGGAGCCCCCGCTCATTCAGCGGCCGGTCGTGGTCGGGGGTGCCGGGGTTGCCCCAATCGCTCTTCGCGTGCCGGATGAGCACAAGTGTCCTCACGCCGTCTCCACTCTCGCGGCGAGCCCCGCCAGTAACTCCAGCACGCACAGCGCCGCCAGTCGCACGGTTCGCCCGTCGGGGGTGTCGGCGGTCGCGTCGACCTCGACGATGTCGGCGCTGCGCACCCGGGCGTCGCCGGCGAGGTGCCGCACCAGGTCGCGCAGCTCCCACGCCGCCAATCCGCCGGGGACCGATGCCGGGCATCCCGGCGCCACGGAGCGGTCGCACACGTCGACGTCGATGTCCAGATGGATGCCGCCTGCGTCCACCCCGGCGACCTGGAGCGCTTCGGCGGCGACGTCGGCGATGCCGCGGCGGCGCACCTCGTCGAGCCCGATCACGCGGATGCCGAGGTCGGCGGCCCGCCGCGCGTAGATGGCGGAGTTGGCGAAGTCCGCGATGCCGATCTGCACGATCCGTCGCGGGTCGAGGCCGTCGGCGACCAGGCGCCGCACCGGGGAGCCGTTTGATTCGCCGTCGCGCAGGTCGAGGTGCGCGTCCAGGGTGATGAGGCCCGTCGCCGCCGCGCCCTGCGCGGTGGCGTAGGTGATCGAGTTGTCGCCGCCGAGCGCGATCACAAGGCGGGCGGTGAGCGCGCGCACCCGTTCCCGCACGCGCGCCTCGCCGGCGGGCCCGTCCGGGTCGGCGACGTCGCCGGCATCCGCGATCCGCAGCACCTCGTTCAGGTCGATCGGCCCCTCCGCGCCGAGCACGGTCGGGCTGTATCGGCGCAGGGCCGCGCGCACCGCGGTGGGGGTGGCGTTCGCGCCGGTCGGCGACAGCGAGGTGCGGTGCGCGGGAAGCCCCAGCAGCACAGCGTCGACGGTGCCCTCCGGCGGCGGCCAGTCGCCGGCCCGCGGCCACGACGGGTCGTGGGCCAGTGCGGCGGCGGGCAGCGAGGTCATCGGCTCCGGCGCGCTCATGCCAGCCAGCGTAGTGGCGTTGTCGCCGCGGACGGGAACGCGCTCAGCCCGGCAGGGCGTGCGCGCCGCTGGCCGATAGCGATGTGCGAAACGCCGGGACCCCGAGCAGCACGGCGTCGACGACGCCGTTCGGTGCGGGCCAGTCGCCGGCGCGCGGCCAGCGGGGATCGTGCGGCCGGGCGGTCATCGGCTCAGATACACCCACGCGTTCCGGCGACTGGCGAGGGTCACCCGCGTGCGCCAGAACAGGGGCG